>NZ_RZQI01000104.1:0-11074 GCF_003998335.1 Mesorhizobium sp. M7A.F.Ca.CA.002.05.1.1
TCCGCCGGCAAAATTCCAGGAGGTGATGGCCGATCCGGAGCAGAAGGCGCGCGTCGTCGAAGGCGGCCAGCTGCACACCGGCTATGTCACCATGAACACCACCATGGCGCCGTTCGACAATGTGAAGGTGCGTCAGGCGGTCAACATGGCGATCAACAAGGCGCGCATCATCCAGATCATCAACGGCCGCGCTGTGCCGGCCAACCAGCCGCTGCCGCCGTCGATGCCGGGCTACGACAAGGAGTACAAGGGCTATCCCTATGACGTCGCCAAGGCCAAGGCGCTGCTTGCCGAGGCCGGCCATCCCGATGGTTTCGACACGCAATTGTTCGCCATGAACACCGATCCCAACCCGCGCATCGCTCAGGCGATCCAGCAGGATCTGGCGGCGATCGGCATCAAGGCCAGCATCCAGTCGCTGGCTCAGGCAAACGTCATTGCCGCCGGCGGCGACAAGGCCGGCGCACCGATGATCTGGTCCGGCGGCATGGCCTGGATCGCCGACTTCCCGGATCCGTCGAACTTCTACGGCCCGATCCTCGGCTGCGCCGGCGCGGTGCCGGGCGGCTGGAACTGGTCGTGGTACTGCAACAAGGATCTCGAGGCCAAGGCGGCCGAGGCCGACTCGGTGGTCGACCCGGCCAAGGCCGGCGAGCGCGACAAGATGTGGAGCGCCATCTACGACAAGGTGATGGAAGACGCGCCCTGGGCGCCGGTCTTCAACGAGCAGCGCTTCACCATGAAGTCGACGCGCATGGGCGGCGCCGACAACCTCTATGTCGACCCGGTCCATATCCCGATCAACTACGACAATGTGTACGTAAAAGATGTGCAATAACTGCGACTACACCATCCACGGGCGCCAACATCATTTCGGCTGGGACAATTCGTTTGTCCCGGCCGAGCGGGTGGCGCCCGGCTCGACCATCGAGTTCCAGTGCCTCGATTCCTCCGGCGGCCAGTTGCAGGCCGACAGCACGGTCGCCGACGTCGCCAGGCTCGACTTCGCCACCGTCAATCCGGTGACTGGGCCGATCTTCGTCGAGGGCGCCGAGCCGGGCGATGCACTGAAGGTGACGATCGAGATGTTCAAACCATCCGGCTTCGGCTGGACGGCCAACATTCCCGGTTTCGGGCTGCTCGCCGACGACTTCAAGGAGCCGGCGCTGAACATCTGGAAATACGACGCCGTCTCGCTCGAGCCGGCGCTGTTCGGCAAAAATGCGCGTGTGCCGTTGAAAGCCTTCGCCGGCACCATCGGCAACGCGCTGGCGGAAAAGGGCCACCATTCGGTGGTGCCGCCAAGGCGCGTCGGCGGCAATCTCGACATCCGCGATCTCGCCGCCGGCACCACGCTGTACCTGCCGGTGGAAGTGGCGGGCGCACTGTTTTCGGTCGGCGATACCCATGCCGCGCAAGGCGACGGCGAGGTTTGCGGCACGGCGATCGAAAGCCCGATGGACGTCGTGCTCAAGCTCGATCTGGTCAAGGATGCCAGGCTGAAGACGCCGCGCTTCACCACGCCAGGCCCGGTGACGCGCCATCTCGACGCCAAGGGTTATGAGGTGACGACCGGCATCGGCCCGGACCTGATGGCGGGCGCCAGGGAAGCGGTCGCGCAGATGGTCGACCTGCTCGCCGGGAGGTACAAGATCGACCCGGTCGAAGCCTATATGCTGGCCTCTGTGTGCGGCGATCTCAGGATCAGCGAGATCGTCGACATGCCGAACTGGGTGGTGTCGTTCTATTTTCCGCGCTGCGTGTTTGAATGATGTCAAGTCGGCGCTGCACCCCCCTCTGTCCTGCCGGACATCTCCCCCTCAAGGGGGGAGATCAGATGTCACTTCGGCTTTCGCCAATCTCTAATGTTGCAAGGGGGAGCGCCGGCCCACGTGACGGCCAATCTCCCCCCTTGAGGGGGAGATGTCCGGCAGGACAGAGGGGGGCGTGCCGGAATAAACCTCTCAGAACTTTGCCTTTGCAATGACCTCAACCCCCAAACCCGTCCTCGACATCGCCAACCTCTGCGTCAGCGTGCGCGGCGAGGACGGCGAGCGCGAGGTCGTCTCCGACCTGTCGCTGACGCTGGCGCGTGGCGAGACGCTCTGCATTGCCGGTGAATCCGGCTCCGGCAAATCGATGACCGCACTGGCCATCATGCAATTGCTGCCGCAGCCGGCGGCGCGCATATCGTCTGGGAAAATCCATCTGGGCGATACAGATCTGACGACTCTCGACGAGCGCCGGATGCGGCGCATTCGCGGCGACCGCATCGCCATGATCTTCCAGGAGCCGATGACCTCGCTCAACCCGGTGCTGTCGATCGGCCGGCAGCTCACCGAATCCATCGAGGCACACACCAGCCTGTCGCAGGGCGAAGCTCGTCAGCGCGCCATCGAGGCGTTGAAGGCGGTGCGCATTTCAGAGGCCGAAAGCCGGCTAAAGCAGTTTCCGCACGAACTGTCCGGCGGCATGCGCCAGCGGGTGATGATCGCCATGGCGCTGGCGCTCGAGCCGGACGTGCTGATCGCCGACGAGCCGACGACGGCCCTCGACGTCACCGTGCAAGGCGAGGTGCTGGAGCTGCTGCGCGACCTGCAGCGCCAGCACGGCACCAGCGTCATCCTGATCACCCACGACATGGGCGTCGTCGCCGAAATGGCCGACCGCGTCATCATCATGCGGCATGGCCGCATGGTCGAAGAGGGAAGAACCGCTGACATTTTTGCCAGGCCGCAAGCCGACTACACGCGCGAACTGCTTGCCGCCGTGCCGCGCATCGGCAGCGGTATCGGCCGCCAGAAATCCAGGGATGTCGAGGCGGCGGCGCCGGCCAATGTCGCCGAGGTCAAGGACCTGCATGTCCGCTTCGACCTGCATGGCGGCTTCTTCGGCCGGGTCACCCGCCGCGTCCACGCGGTGGAAGGCGTGACCTTCTCGATCGCGCCCAACGAGACGCTGGCGCTGGTCGGCGAATCCGGTTGCGGCAAGTCGACAACCGCCAAGGCGTTGGCCGGACTGGTGCCTTACAGCGGAGGCGTCGTCATCGGCGGCCGCAATTTGTCTGGCCTTGGCCGCGACGAGCGCAAGGCTGTGCGCCGCGACGTGCAGATGATTTTTCAGGATCCCTACGCCTCGCTCGACCCGCGCATGCGCGTCGGCGACCTCGTCGCCGAGCCGCTGCTGATCCATGGCATCGCCTCGAAGCAAGAACGCAGCCAGCGTGTCGCGGCGCTGTTCGAGCGCGTCGGCCTGTCGGCTGACCAGATGGATCTCTATCCGCATGAATTCTCCGGCGGCCAGCGCCAGCGCGTCTGTATTGCACGCGCTCTTGCGCTGCGGCCGAAGCTGATCATCGCCGACGAAAGCGTCTCGGCGCTCGACGTCTCGGTGCAGGCGCGTGTGCTCGATCTGTTGAAGGAATTGCAACGCGAATTCGGCGTCGCCTATCTCTTCATCTCGCACGACATGGCGGTGGTCGAGAACATCTCCGACCGCGTCGCCGTCATGTATCTCGGCCAGATCGTCGAAATGGGCACGCGCGACCAGGTCTTTTCCAACCCGCGCCACCCCTACACCAGACGCCTCATCGAAGCCGTGCCGGTGCCCGATCCAGCCAAGCGAAGAAGCCGCTTCGCCCGCCTGGACCAGGAGATCCCGAGCGCCACCCGCAGGATCGGCGAGGCGCCGTTGAAACTGGCGCTGAGGGATTTCGGCAACGGCCATCTCGTCGCCGCCGAGGGCTGAGCCGGCACTGCCGCCGGCGGTTCACGTGTTTGTGTCTCTATCTCGTGCTCAAGGCTCGCGTTCCGCCGCCAAACCGTATCGCTTCGAGCACGAAATCCCTAACGGCCTCTTGCCCTCTGTCCCTATCTTCCTCATGTTCAATACCATTGCGATGATCGATCGTAGGAGGGTCGGTCGGATTCATCGCTATGGGAGGAAGTCAACCATGAAGGTAAGCCTTTTCGTTTCCGCGGCACTTCTCGCCGTATCCGCGATCCCCGCCTCGGCCGCTGAAATTTCCGACGGCAAGGTCAAGATCGGCATCCTCAACGACCAATCGGGCGTCTACGCCGATTTCGGCGGCAAGTGGTCGGTCGAGGCGGCCAAGATGGCGGTCGAGGATTTCGGCGGCAAGGTGCAGGGAGCGCCGATAGAAATCATCAGCGCCGACCACCAGAACAAACCGGATATCGCCTCCAACATCGCGCGGCAGTGGTATGACACCGAGCAGGTCGATGCCATCATGGAACTGACGACCTCTTCGGTGGCGCTCGCCGTCCAGGGGATTTCCAAGGAAAAGAAGAAGATCGACATCGTCACCGGCGCGGCGACCACGGAGCTGACCGGCAAACAATGCTCGCCCTATGGCTTCCACTGGGCCTATGACACTCATTCGCAAGCGATTGGGACAGGCGGCTCTCTCGTGCAGCAGGGCGGCGACAGCTGGTTCTTCGTCACCGTCGACTATGCATTCGGCTATTCGCTGAAGGATCAGACCACCAAGTTCGTCGAGAGCCATGGCGGCAAGGTGCTGGGCGAGGTGCGTTATCCCCTGGGATCGACCGATTATTCGTCCTTCCTGCTGCAGGCGCAATCGTCGGGCGCCAAGGTCATCGGCCTGGCCAATGCCGGCCTCGATACCTCCAACTCGATCAAGCAGGCGGCCGAATTCGGCATCGTGCAGGGCGGTCAGCGTCTTGCCGCACTCCTGTTCACGCTGGCCGAGGTGCATGGGCTTGGCCTTCAAGCGGCGCAGGGCGTTGTGCTGACCGAAGGCTATTATTGGGATCGCGACGACAAGAGCCGCGAATTCGGGCAGCGCTTTTTCAAGCGCACCAACCGCATGCCGAACATGATCCAGGCCTCGACCTATTCAGCGGTGACGCAGTACCTGAAAGCGATCGACAAGGCCGGCACGGACGAGACCGAAGCCGTCGCCAAGCAACTGCATTCGATGCCTGTGGACGACGCCGCGATAACCAACGGCAAAGTGCAGGCGGACGGCAACATGGTCCACGACATGTACCTCTATCAGGTCAAGTCGCCAGCCGAGAGCACCAAGGAGTGGGACTACTACAAATATCTCGCCACCATTCCTGGCAACGAGGCCTTCCTGAGCGAAAAGGAAAGCGGCTGTCCGACGGCCGGCCAGTGATCGGCGCGGCCGATGGCGCCGACTGACCTGAGCGCGAACGAGCCGCCTGTGGTGCTTTCCGCCCGCGGGTTGCGGCGTGACTTTGCCGGCTTCATCGCCGTGAAAAACGTCGATCTGGATGTTCGCCATGGCAACATCCATGCCCTGATCGGACCCAACGGCGCCGGCAAGACGACCGTCTTCAACCTGCTCACCAAGTTCCTGGCGCCGACCAGCGGCAGGATCGAGCTGCTTGGCCACGACATCACCCGCACGTCGCCGGCCAGGGTCGCGCGAATGGGTCTGGTGCGCTCGTTCCAGATATCGGCGATTTTTCCGCATCTCAGCGTGCTCGACAATGTGCGCGTCGCCCTGCAGCGGCCGGGCGGGCTCAGCGTTCAGTTCTGGCGCTCGCTGGCGGCGCTCGACCGGCTGACGCCGCGCGCCGAGGAATTGCTGCGCTCGGTCGGTCTCGACGACGCCAGGAACAGGCTCGCCGGCGACCTTTCCTATGGCAGGAAACGCGTGCTCGAGATCGCCACGACCCTGGCGCTCGATCCGAAAGTGCTGCTGCTGGACGAGCCGATGGCCGGCATGGGGCACGAGGACGTGGCCACGGTTTCCGACCTTATCCGTTCGGTGGCCAAGGATCGCGCCGTGCTGATGGTCGAGCACAATCTGACTGTGGTGGCCGACCTTTGCGACTGGATAACGGTCATGCAGCGCGGCGAGGTGCTGGCCGCCGGCGACTACGCCACGGTCAGCCGCGACGAGCGCGTCAAGATCGCCTATATGGGCACCGCCGATGACTAGTACCGCACCTCTGCTTGCCGTCAGCGGCCTCAACGCCTGGTATGGCGAGGGCCATGCGCTGCACGGCGTCGATCTGGAAGTGTATTCCGGCGAGACGGTCACACTGCTCGGCCGCAATGGCGTCGGCAAGACGACGACGCTGCGGGCCATCATGGGGCTGATCCGCAAGCGAACCGGCGGGATCGCCTTCGACGGCCAGGATCTGATGCGGCTGCCGCTGCACCGCACCGCGCATCAGGGCATCGGCTTCGTGCCGGAGGAGCGCGGTATTTTCGCCACGCTGACCGTCGACGAGAACCTGGTTCTGCCGCCGGTCGTGGCCGAGGGCGGCATGAGCGTCGAGGAGATATTCGATCTGTTCCCCAATCTGAAGGAGCGGCGCAACAGTCCCGGCACCAGGCTGTCGGGCGGCGAACAGCAGATGCTGGCGATCGCGCGCATGTTGAGAACGGGTGTGAAAATGCTGCTTCTCGACGAGCCGACGGAGGGGCTCGCTCCCGTCATCGTGCAGCGCATCGGCGCGTTGCTGGCGACGTTGAAAAAGCGCGGCATGACGATCCTGCTGGTCGAGCAGAACTTCCGCTTCGCCAGCCGTGTCGCCGATCGTTTCTATCTGATGGAGCACGGCAAGGTGGTGGCAGGGTTCCCGGTCGGCGAGTTGCCGGACCGCATGACGCAGCTCCACGAAGTCCTGGGTGTATGATGGCGCCATGACGATGATCTTCGGCATCCCCGTTCAGGCCTTCCTCGGCCAGTTGCTGGTCGGCCTGATCAACGGCTCGTTCTACGCCATGCTGAGCCTGGGCCTGGCCGTCATATTCGGCTTGCTGCGCGTCATCAATTTCGCCCATGGCGCCCAGTATATGCTCGGCGCCTTCGTCGGCTATCTGCTGCTCACCTATCTCGGCATCGGCTACTGGCCGGCGCTGATCCTTGCGCCGCTGATCGTCGGTGTCTTCGGCATCGTGGTCGAGCGCCTGGCGCTGTCGCGGCTGTACGATCTCGACCCGCTCTACGGGCTGCTCTTCACCTTCGGCCTCGCGCTCGTGCTCGAAGGCATCTTCCGCTACTATTACGGCGTCTCGGGAAACCCCTACGCGGTGCCGCCACTGCTTTCGGGAGGCACCAATCTCGGCTTCATGTTCCTGCCCAACTATCGCGGCTGGGTCGTCGTCGCCTCGCTGATCGTCTGCTTCGGAACCTGGGCGCTGATCGAGAAGACCAGGCTCGGTTCCTACCTGCGCGCCGCAACGGAGAATCCCCGCCTCGTCCAGGCTTTCGGCGTCAACGTGCCCTTGCTGCTGACCCTGACCTACGGCCTCGGCTCCGCGTTGGCTGGGCTTGCCGGAATTCTGGCAGCGCCGATCTATCAGGTGAGCCCGCTTATGGGGTCGGATCTCATCATCGTCGTCTTCGCCGTCGTCGTGGTCGGCGGCATGGGATCGATCCTCGGCGCGATCGTCACCGGCTATATGCTTGGCCTTGCCGAGGGCCTGACCAAGGTCTTCTATCCCGAGGCCTCAAACCTCGTGGTCTTCGTCATCATGGCCATCGTGCTTCTGGTCCGGCCGGCCGGCCTGTTCGGAAGGGACGCCTGACATGTCGGAAGAGACATCTGACATGTCGGAACTGACGCTTCGCGAGACATCGGCCAAAACGTCGGCACGGCTTGAATGGACGCTGGTCGGGCTCGGCATCCTGGCGCTGCTGGTGGCGCCTTTCCTGGTCTATCCGATCTTCCTGATGAAGATGCTGTGCTTTGCGCTGTTTGCCTGTGCGTTCAATCTCCTGCTTGGCTACACCGGGCTGCTGTCGTTCGGCCACGCCACCTTTTTCGGCGGCGCCGCCTACTTCACGGCGCATGCCGTCAAGGTCTGGGGCTGGCCGCCGGAAGCCGGCATTCTGCTCGGCATGGCGGGTGCGGCCCTGCTTGGCTTCGTCATGGGCTTCTTCGCCATTCGCCGGCAAGGCATCTATTTCGCCATGATCACGCTGGCGCTGTCGCAGATGTTCTTCTTCTTCTGCGTGCAGGCGCCGTTCACGCAAGGCGAGGATGGCATCCAAGGTGTGCCGCGCGGCATGCTGCTAGGCGTCCTCGACCTGAACGTCTCGCTGAACATGTATTATTTCGTGCTGGCGGTGTTCCTCGTCGGCGTCTTCGCCATCTGGCGCATCGTCAATTCGCCGTTCGGCATGATCCTGCGCTCGATCCGCGAGAACGAGAACCGCGCCATTTCGCTGGGCTATTCCGTCGCCAACTACAAGCTCGGCGCCTTCGTCATGTCGGCGGCGCTGGCCGGGCTGGCCGGATCGCTCAAGGCGATCGTTTTCCAGTTCGCCACGCTCACCGACGTCACCTGGCAGATGTCGGGCGAGGTGATCCTGATGACGCTTCTGGGCGGCATCGGCACCATGGTCGGGCCGATCATCGGCGCCAGCCTTGTCATCGGCCTGGAAAACACGCTTGCCACTTCCGGCTTTCCGGTGACCATCGCCACTGGCCTGATCTTCATGGTGTGCGTGCTCGTCTTCCGGCGCGGCATCGTCGGCGAATTTTACGCGCGGATTTTCAAGCGGGCGGGAAAGGACTGATCAGCTGCAGGTTGATGGGACGCGGCTTGCGCGTGATGACGCATGCGTCTCCCCAATGAGCACCTGTCCGGATACTTCAGAAAGCTATAGACCTCGATCAAATCGATGCGACTGCTTGCGACCTGGGGCAATTGCGACTCCATCGGAACGGGTGAGCACTGCTTTGGGCAAATCGTGATGCGCGCATTCTTTCGATTGCTTGTCGTTGTAATCGTGGCGTCCGGCGTGACCGGTTGCACCAGTATTTCCTACTACGCGCAATCCGTGCAGGGCCATCTGCGGATCATGACGGCGCGCCAGGATGTCGGAAAACTGATCGAGGATCCGTCGACGCCGAAGGCATTGCGCGCGCGAATGGCATCGGCGAGCGCTATACGACAGTTCGCAACGGATGAACTGGCGCTGCCCGACAACAACAGCTACCGCAGCTATGTCGACATTGGTCGGGACTCGGTGACATGGGCTGTCTTCGCCGCGCCGGCATTTTCGCTGACGCCGCGAACATGGTGTTTTCCTGTTTTCGGCTGTGTTCCCTACCGGGGGTATTTCTCCAGGAAGTCCGCGACTGAAACCGCTGTCGAACTTCAAGGACAGGGCATGGACGTCTATGTGACGGGCATCACGGCATATTCCACGCTTGGCTGGTCGAGCGACCCGCTGCTCAGCACGATGTTCGGCCAGGATGAAACCTATCTCGCAGCGCTGGTGTTCCATGAACTGGCCCACCAGCGCGTCTACGTGCACGACGATTCCGCATTCAACGAGGCGTTCGCTGTCGCCGTCGAAACAACCGGCGTGAAAAAATGGCTGCGCGCGGCTGGCGATACCGCCGCATTGCGCCGTTACGAAGCCGCCCGGAGACGCAAGGCTGAATTTCTTTCGCTGGTGTCGCGGACCCGGGACGAGCTGGCGCAAGTCTATTCCAACGCCGGCACCTCGGAGCAAAAACTGGCCGCGAAGACGGCCGCGATTGAACGGCTGCGGATGCGCTACCGACACATGCGCGACAGGCGCTGGGGCCGATACCGGGGATACGATGCCTGGTTCGCTTCCCCGATCAACAATGCAAAGCTCGCCGCGACGTCCGTCTATAGCGATCGGGTGACCGCGTTTCTGCGCCTGTTCGACTTGTGTTCGGGCGACTATGTCAGGTTCTATGCGTCAGTCCGACGGATTGGCGCACTGGACCAAGCTCACCGCGTCGATGCACTTGCGGCGGCAGATCGCTGTTATTGAGCCGGTCAAAAGGGATGGCCCGAAGCGTCGGGGAACTTGCGTCCGAAACCAACCAAATCGCGCGATTGAGATCGCCCGCGCGGTTCTACTGGTCCGAGAACTTCACGCTCACGCCGCGCTGCCGAAAATAAGCCTGCATCAACTTGCGGCCCGAGCGGTTGTTCTGCGCCAGCTTGGCCGGATCGAACACCGCCTGTTTGATCCCTTCTCGCGTCAGCGCCGCCTTAAGCGCCGCGATATGTGTGTCGATGTCGGCATTGTCCGCCCGGAGCGAGGCATAGATGCTCTCGGTCGCCTCGGCCACGGTCAGTTCGCTCATTGGTGTCGTCCTTTGGTTGGTTGGGCGGCGCTTAGCACAGATTCGCGGTCCGCCGATACCGAGACCGTCAGTACACAGCGCCCGTCGCGAAAGCGAACCGTTCCTTATGGGGCTTCGTAGAGTTCCAGCGGCAATCCATCCGGGTCCCTGAAAAAGGTAAACCGTTGGTCCGTATATGGGTCGATCCGGATAGGCTCGACGGCAACGCCTGCGGCTTCCAGGCGGATAATTACGGGCTCAAGATTAGCCACAGCGAATGCCAGATGTCTCAGGCCTGTAGCCTCTGGGTGGGATGGCCGCATCGCTGGTGCAGGGAAGGAGAACAATTCCAGTTGGGCCGACCCGATCCGCAGATCCGCTTTCCATGACTGCCGCTCCTCCCGATAAACCTCCCGGATCAGATCGAGGCCGAGGAGTTCGACGTAGAACTGTCGCGACCGGTCGTAGTCGGTGCAGATGAGCGCGACGTGGTGAATGGCGTTCAGCATGCTGCTAACCTTGGTCAAGCTGGGATATGAGGCCAAGTTGCTTCAAGGCCTGGATCGTCGCGCGCCACGGCTCTGATTTGCCCTGTCCTTCCACCTCACCGATAACACCCGCGTTCCACCGCCAGCCGCCGCACCAGCGCCAGCACGGCATCGATGGTCGGGGTCGGCTTGTCCGTGAGCCGGCCAAGTTCCTGCACCGCGCTCACCAGCGCGTCGATCTCCATCGGCCTGCCGCGCTCCAGGTCCTGCAGCATCGAGGTCTTGTGTTCGCCGACATCGCCGGCGCCCTTGATGCGCCGGTCGACCGCTATGGGAAAACGCACGCCGAGGCTTTCGCCGATCGCCTGCGCCTCCAGCATCATGGTGCGGGCGAGCGCGCGGGTGCCATCGTCGGCGACAATCGCGGCCAGCGTGCTGCCGGTCAGCGCCGAGATCGGGTTGAAGGAGAGATTGCCCCACAGTTTTACCCAGATTTCGCTGCGGATG
>NZ_RZQI01001051.1:0-1912 GCF_003998335.1 Mesorhizobium sp. M7A.F.Ca.CA.002.05.1.1
GCGCATCGAGGCGCTTGGCGGCAGCATCCGAACCGGGCGAGACGCGGTCGTAGGGCAGACAATCCCACGCCGGCAGTTGCAGCACCGGCAGGCCGGGGGCAGCGAAAGACAGCGCCTCAACGATCGCCGGCAGGCGCTGACCGTCGCGCGCGACGAACAGAACCGGCTTGTCGGGCGCGATCTCGAGTGCCGCCTGCACCAGCGCAAAGGCTTCATAGCCATCAGCGACGCCGTCGACGATGAACTGGCCGGCGCGGTCTTTCGGCAAACCGATGGTGGGAATGAGGCTCATGAAATCACGGTCTTGTTTTATCGCAATTCACTAGGGGAAGCGCTTTGCACTTTTCCTGGAATTGCTTGTGTTCAGAATGTCAGAGAATGGCGGAAAGCCAGGATCTTTTGCAGGACGGCACAATCGATATCGGCCGGCACCGGGCGTTCGCCGGTGACCATGGGCAGGAATTCGGTATCGGGAATGTCGAGGAGCCTCTCATATTGGTCGATTTCCTCGGCCGTCAAGGCGCCGATCTCAGCGTCGGCGAAAGTGCCGAGGATCAGGTCCATCTCGCGCATGCCGCGATGCCAGGAGCGAAACAGAAGCTTGCGGCGGCGGACGTCGAGCCCCTCGCTTGATCTCGTCGTTCCGGTCATCGTGCCGCATCCTTGCTTGCTGCGGCGCATATAGCGTGGATAGAAGGGGCTGTCAGCCTTGCGCTGCCGCCATCGCAACATAAGCTGACATCATGCGCCCGACCATCCTCGATCCCTTGTTTGTACCGATCACGTCGCTTGCAGGCGTCGGACCGAAAGTCGGCGCGCTGATCGAGAAGGTTGTCCCGGCCGATCTGGGTGACCGCCCCGCCCGCGCGGGCGACCTTCTGTTCGTGCTGCCGCACACCGTCATCGACCGGCGCAGCCGCCCGGGCATCGCAGGATCCGCGGAAGGCCAAATCGTGACGCTGGAGGTGCGCATCGACCGCCACCAGCCGCCGCCGCGCGGCAACAGGTCGGTGCCTTACCGCGTCTTCGCCCATGACGACACCGGCGAGATCGCGCTGACCTTCTTCCATGCTCACGCTTCCTATCTCGAAAAGGCGATGCCCGAGGGCGAGCATGTCGTGGTCTCGGGCCGCATGGAATGGTTCAATGGCCGCCCGAGCATGGTCCACCCCGACCATATTGCGCTGGCCAGCGAGGCGGAAAACCTGCCGCTGGTCGAACCGGTCTATCCCCTGACAGCCGGGCTCTCGGGCAAGGTGCTGCGCCGGGCGATCGGCCAGGCGCTGGCGCGTGTGCCTGAATTTCCCGAATGGCAGGACGGCGCCTTCATGCGCCGGCACACCTTTGCGGCCTTTGCCGATGCGCTCGCCCGCATCCACAATCCGGCCGACCCGATCGATGTCTCCATCGATGGCGCTGCCTGGCGGCGCCTGGCCTATGACGAGCTGCTGGCGGGCCAGGTCTCGCTGGCGCTGGTGCGGGCGAAAGTCCGCCGCCTGTCCGGCCGTCCCCTGGTCGGCGACGGCCGCATCGTCGAAAAACTGAGGGCCGCACTGCCCTACTCGCTGACATCGAGCCAGGAGTTCGCGCTGGCCGAAATCAATGCCGACCTTGCCGATCCCGAGCGCATGCTGCGGCTCCTGCAGGGCGATGTCGGCTCCGGCAAGACGGTCGTCGCGCTGCTGGCCATGGCGCGCGCCGTCGAGGCCGGCGGCCAGGCAGCACTGATGGCGCCGACCGAAATCCTGGCGCGCCAGCATCTGGCGACCATCACGCCGCTTGCCGCCAAGGTCGGGCTGCGCATTGCCATCCTCACCGGCCGCGAAAAGGGCCGCGAACGCGCGGATACGCTGGCCGGCCTGGCAAGCGGCGAGATCGACATCGTGGTCGGCACCCATGCGCTGTTCCAGGA
>NZ_RZQI01001052.1:0-1906 GCF_003998335.1 Mesorhizobium sp. M7A.F.Ca.CA.002.05.1.1
GTATTTTTGCAGCGCGCCCATCCTCGAAATTAAGGCAAGTTTCTTTTGCTCGTCCATGATGGGTCCGATACGTCGTGGGCGCAGCAATCCTAAAACAGAAAATACCTCTGCGCCATCGGCAGCACGGTAGCCGGCTCGCAGGTGAGCAATTCCCCGTCGGCACGCACCTCGTAGGTTTCCGGATCGACCTCGACATGCGGCGTGGCGTCGTTGAGCACCATCGAATGCTTGCCGATGCCGCCGCGGGTGTTCTCGACGGCGACGAACTGCTTGTCGACACCGAGCCTGCCGTGCAGGCCTGATTCGAGCGCGGCTTTTGAAACGAAGGTCACCGACGAGTTGGTCCTGGCCTTGCCATAGGCGCCGAACATCGGCCGGTAGTGCATCGGCTGCGGCGTCGGGATCGAGGCGTTGGGGTCGCCCATGGGCGCTGCGGCGATCATGCCGCCGATCAGCACCATGTCCGGCTTGACGCCGAAGAAGGCCGGGTTCCACAGCACCAGGTCGGCGCGCTTGCCGACCGCGATCGAGCCGATGTCTTTCGACAGCCCATGCGCGATGGCCGGGTTGATCGTGTATTTGGCGATGTAGCGGCGGACGCGGAAATTGTCGTTGTTGCCGGTCTCCTGCGGCAGCGAGCCGCGCTGGCGCTTCATCTTGTCGGCGGTCTGCCAGGTGCGGATCGCGACTTCGCCGACACGGCCCATGGCCTGCGAATCCGACGAGATGATCGAGAAGGCGCCGATGTCGTGCAAAATGTCTTCCGCCGCGATGGTCTCCTTGCGGATGCGGCTTTCGGCAAAGGCGATGTCCTCAGGGATCGACGGCGACAAATGATGGCAGACCATCAGCATGTCGAGATGCTCGGCCAGCGTGTTGACCGTGTAGGGCCGCGTCGGGTTGGTCGAGGACGGGATGACGTTGGGCAGGCCGCAGACCTTGATGATGTCAGGTGCGTGGCCGCCGCCGGCACCCTCGGTGTGGAAGGCATGAATGGTGCGGCCTTTGATGGCGGCGACCGTGTTCTCGACAAAGCCGGATTCGTTCAGCGTATCGGTATGGATCATCACCTGCACGTCGTAGTCGTCGGCGACCGACAGGCAGCAATCAATGGCCGCCGGCGTCGTGCCCCAGTCTTCGTGCAGCTTCAGCGAGCAGGCGCCGCCCAGCACCATTTCCTCAAGCGCGGCGGGCAGGGAGGCATTGCCCTTGCCCGACAGGCCGATGTTCATCGGGAAGGCATCGAAGGACTGGATCATGCGGGCCATGTGCCATGGCCCCGGCGTACAGGTGGTGGCCAGCGTGCCGTGCGCCGGACCGGTGCCGCCGCCGAGCATGGTGGTGATGCCTGACATCAGCGCTTCCTCGATCTGCTGCGGGCAGATGAAGTGGATATGCGCGTCGAAGCCGCCTGCGGTCAGGATCTTGCCCTCGCCGGCGATGATCTCGGTGCCGGGACCAATGATGATGGTGACGCCATCCTGCGTGTCCGGATTGCCGGCCTTGCCGATGGCCGCGATGCGGCCGTCGCGAAGCCCGATATCGGCCTTGAAGATGCCTGCGCTGGCATCGATCACCAGTGCGTTGGTGATCACCGTGTCGACGGCGCCCTGGGCTCTGGAAACCTGGCTCTGGCCCATGCCGTCGCGGATCACCTTGCCGCCGCCGAATTTCACCTCTTCGCCATGGATGGTGAGATCCTTCTCGACCTCGATGAACAGTTCGGTGTCGGCAAGGCGCACTTTGTCGCCGACCGTCGGGCCATACATCTGCGCGTAGGCGGCGCGGGTAATTCTGGCCATCAGCGATTGCTCCCGAAATGCGGTTTGCCGAAATGCGGTTGGATTGAAGCGCGGCTGCACATTGCTGCCATCCTATGGTCACGCAATGACCCGCTGGGCGACAC
>NZ_RZQI01001053.1:0-1902 GCF_003998335.1 Mesorhizobium sp. M7A.F.Ca.CA.002.05.1.1
GCGTCGCCAGCGCCTCGCCTTCCACATCCTCGGCGATGATCAAGAGCGGCTTGCCCGACTGCACCACGGCTTCAAGCACGGGCAGCATCGCTTGCAGGTTGGAGAGCTTCTTCTCGTGGATCAGCACATAAGGCTCATCGAGTTCGACGCGCATCTTGTCCTGGTTGGTGATGAAATAGGGCGAGAGATAGCCGCGGTCGAACTGCATGCCTTCCACGACTTCGAGTTCGGTCTCGGCGGTCTTGGCCTCCTCCACCGTGATGACGCCCTCATTGCCGACCTTCTCCATCGCCTCGGCGAGGAAACGGCCGATCTCGGCATCGCCATTGGCGGAGATGGTGCCTACCTGCGCGATCTCGTCGTTTCGGGTGACCTTGCGGGCATTGGTCTTCAGTTCGGCGACCACCGCATCGACCGCCTTGTCGATGCCGCGCTTCAAATCCATCGGGTTCATGCCCGAGGCAACCGCCTTGGCCCCTTCCCTGACGATCGCCTGTGCAAGCACCGTTGCGGTCGTCGTGCCGTCGCCGGCAAGGTCGTTGGTCTTGGAAGCCACTTCGCGCACCATCTGGGCGCCCATATTCTCGAACTTGTCTTCAAGCTCGATTTCCTTGGCCACGGTGACGCCGTCCTTGGTGATGCGCGGAGCGCCGAACGACTTGTCGATGACGACATTGCGCCCCTTGGGACCGAGCGTCACCTTTACCGCATTGGCAAGGATATCGACGCCGCGCAGCATCTTCTCGCGCGCTTCGGTATGGAATTTCACTTCTTTGGCAGCCATTGGATCACTCCTTTATCTAGGCAGCATTCGTTGACTGGATGGATACGAAGAAGCCGTCAGGCGGCCTTCTTCACTTCGGCGATCTCATCGATGACACCCATCACGTCGCTTTCCTTCATGATGAGCAGGTCCTCGCCGTCGAGTTTGATTTCGGTGCCGGACCATTTGCCGAACAGGATGCGGTCGCCGACCTTGACATCGAGTTCGACAAGCTTGCCGCTGTCGTCGCGCGCGCCGGGACCGACGGCGAGCACTTCACCTTCCTGCGGTTTTTCCTTTGCGGTATCGGGGATGATGATGCCGCCGGAGGTCTTCTCCTCGGCTTCAAGGCGGCGGACCAGAATACGGTCATGCAATGGACGGAACGCCATGTCGTTCTCCTCGTGGACAAACAGGTTTTTGAGGTTCCTCCGCACCGAACCGGCAATATCGGACCGGTGCGGAACGCCCCGACCCTTCGTCAGGCATCGCGGCGCATATCGAGCTAGTTTTGCCGTTTTTCGGTTTCAAGAGACCGGCGAAAAAATTTTTCCATTCGACCAGAAAGGGCGCCAACGCACTGTTATGGCGCGGCTATTTTCGGAACCCCCGAGCTTCTCGCGACGTTGTTTGAAGAGGAACCGATCGTCCCGGCATGGCATCGGGCGAGTTCAATACGGACATCGCGGGCTGGAGGCCTGAACGGAGAGAGAAGGAGAAAGACATGGCCGATACGGTCAGCAGCGAATTCCGCCTGCAAATGGAAGGTTATGGCCTGACGACGGCCGAAATCCACTATCACCTGCCCGATCATCCGAGCCTGCTTCAGCTCTATGTCTGGCAGGACTATGATCTCGCTCCGGCCTTTCCCGAACTCAAGGGCTTTCTCCAATATTGGGAGCGCGAACTCGACGGTCCGCTGCACTCGGTCCGCATTGCTCATCATCGACTCATCCAGCCTTCGGAATGGCGGGCCGTCGAGGGCATCATCACGGTCCACTAGAGGTCTTTGGGACGGACTCCGCTCCTGCTTCGCCCCCGGAGCGACGACGTTGGAGCAAGCTCTTGCCGGCCCCACGCAGCGCCAACAATCTCCGCTCCAGGATTTCCAATTTCCATGTTGTAAAACGATCCTGCCG
>NZ_RZQI01001054.1:0-1900 GCF_003998335.1 Mesorhizobium sp. M7A.F.Ca.CA.002.05.1.1
GGCCGTCAGCCTGCGCCCAAACGTCTCAGAGGCTGTTTGAAGGCTCTACACCTGCGGTCTGCGCCGCAACCGGCAAGAATGCCCCTGAACAGGTTTCCTCCCAAGCCCAGCCACGCCCACTCCACGCCAACAGCTTGCGGACGGAATAGCAGCGGAGCACCGTCAGGCCGTCTGGAGGCAGGAGGGCGCGCGTGTCGGGAGCGCGGACCGTTCAGCCCGTCGCCTTCATCCAATGCTGCATCGTGGTCACCGAACGGGCAAGCTGCGGCGCCGGGTGGATCGTTTCGCTGAATGTGGCCGCCGCACGCCATCCCCAGCGCGGATCAGCCAGGAAGGCCCGCGCCAGCGCCACCATGTCGGCGCGGCCCTCGGTGAGGATCGCTTCGGCCTGCTTGGGGTCGTCGATCAGGCCGACGGCACGGGTCGGAATATCAGCACCCTTGCGCACCGCTTCCGCCAGATGCACCTGATAGCCGGGGCCGGTGGGCAATTTCTGCAACGGCGAATTGCCGCCGCTCGAGCAGCAGAGATAGGCAACGCCCTCGTCCTTGAGCGCTTTGGCCACTTCGATCGCGTCCGCCACGTCGAAGCCGCCATCGACCCAATCCATCACCGACAGCCGCGCGCCGAGCATCAGCTTTGGCGTAGCCTTGCGCACCGCCTTGGCGATCTCGACGACAAGACGCATGCGGTTTTCCAGCGAGCCGCCCCAGCGGTCCGTGCGCTGGTTGGACAAGGGCGACAGGAACTGGAAGATCAGATAGCCATGCGCGGCATGCAGTTCGATGAAATCGAAGCCGGCGCGTTCGGCCCGCCTTGCGGCTTCGGCGAAGCGCTCGATCAGTTGCAGGATCTCCTCGTCCTCCAGCGCGTGCGGCACGTTCCAACCGGTGTCGTAGGGGATGACCGAGGCGGAGACGGTCTGCCAGGGATCCTCATTTGGCTGCAGTGGCCCGCCGCCTTCCCACGGCTTGCGGTTCGAAGCCTTGCGGCCGGCATGGGCGAGTTGGGAGCCGAATTTCGTGCCGGGTGCGGCGACGCGTCGTGCGGCGTCCAGTGCGCGGCGGGCGGCGGCCTCATTGTCTTCGGAATAAAGGCCGAGGCAGCCATGGGTGATACGCCCGCGCCGCTCGACATCGGTCATCTCGACCGTGACCATGCCGGCGCCGGACATTGCGAGGTTCATCCAGTGATGGAGATGCCAGTCACTGGCCGAACCGTCGTCGGCGGAATACTGGCACATCGGCGCGACGGCGATGCGGTTGGGGAAGGTGAGGCCGTCGAGGGTGATCGACTGGAAAAGCGACGCTGTCATGAGAAACTCCGGGAGGGTTCGCAGCTATTTAGGCGACCGATGGCGCCTGCGCCAGACACGAGGCGGTGAAAGGGGTTCTGGACCAATCACTGACGGGATTGCCGAAATGCCGGTTCGCGGATACGCCTCGGCAATGCATGGCGCCCAAAAGTGGCCCGGTTTGGGAGAGCGACATGCATAAAACAGGAGCATAAAGCGCGACGCGCTTTTGCATGGAGACCACGATGGAAGATCGTATTCGCGTCCGTTCGGAGGAAATCCTCTCCGACGACTGGGCCGTCCTGAAGAAGACCGTCCTCGACTACCGCCGGCGCGACGGGCAGTGGGAGACGCAAATTCGCCAGACCTATGATCGCGGTGACGGCGCGGTGATCCTGCCTTACGATCCCTCGCGCTCGACCGTGCTTCTGGTGCGCCAGTTCCGCTATCCCGCCTACGTCACCGGCCACCGCGAGCCGCTGATCGAGGCCTGTGCCGGCCTGTTGGACGAAAACGATCCCGAAACCTGCATCCGCAAGGAGGCGGAGGAAGAACTCGGCTACCGGCTGCAGAACGTCGAGCGGCTGTTTTCGCCCTATATGAGCC
>NZ_RZQI01001055.1:0-1898 GCF_003998335.1 Mesorhizobium sp. M7A.F.Ca.CA.002.05.1.1
CCTCTACGGAATGATGCCGACCGGCGTTTCCGGCATGAACGCCCAGGCAAACCGCCTATCGACGGTCGCCGACAACATCGCCAATTCCGACACCACCGGCTACAAGCGCTCCTCCGCCGAATTCTCGACGCTGGTCATGCCGTCGACCGGCGGTGCCTACAATTCCGGCGGCGTCACCACGACGATCCGCCAGGCGGTCAGCGATCCGGGTGTGCTTCAGTACACGACCTCGGTTTCCGACCTTGCCGTCAGCGGCGATGGCTTCTTTGTCGTCCAGGATCCGAGCGGCACCCCCTACCTGACCCGGGCCGGCGCTTTCGTTCCCGACGGTCAAGGCAGACTTGTCAACTCGGCCGGCTTCCAGCTGATGGCGTACAGCTACGACAACGGCGTACCGGCAGCGACGGTCAATGGCTTCGAGGGGTTGGTCCCGGTTGTCATCTCCGACCAGGGAATGACCGCAACGCCGAGCACCGAGGGCAGCTATGCCGGCAACCTGCCGGCCGGCGCGACACCGGTCGCGACCGCCAACCTGCCCGCCGCCAACGCTGCGACCGCGCAATACACGTCGAAATCCTCGATGGTCGCCTACGACAATCTCGGCAACAAGAAGCTGCTCGACGTCTATTTCACCAACACCGGCGCCGGCACCTGGCAGGTGGCGGTCTTCGATCAGTCGAAGGCCACCGCTGGAACATCGTTCCCCTACACCGCTGGCGGCTTGCTGGGCTCGGCCAACCTGACCTTCGACACCACCACCGGCAAGCTCACCGGCACGCCCACCGGCGTTTCATTTACCGTGCCGAACGGCGCCACCCTCAATATCGATCTGTCTGCGCTGACCCAGCTTGGCGCCGGCTTCACGGTTTCCGATGCCCAGGTCAACGGCAACGCGCCGAGCACCATCGACAAGGTCCAGATCAGCAAGGACGGCACCATCTACGCACAGTACAAGGACGGTTCGACCAAGCCGCTCTACAAGATTCCGCTGGCCGACGTGCAGAGCCCGGACCAGCTCACCGCGCTGCCCGGCAACGTCTATTCGCAGGGCACCGAGTCCGGCGCGGTTCGTGTCGGCTTTGCCAATGAAGGCAAACTCGGCTCCATCATCTCCGGCGCGCTCGAGAATTCCAACGTCGACATCGCCGAAGAACTGACCAACATGATCGCGGCGCAGCGCAGCTACACCGCCAATTCGAAAGTCTTCCAGACCGGTTCCGATCTGATGGACGTCCTTGTCAACCTGAAGAGATAAGACGGGCGTCGCCCGCGAAAGACCCGCATGTCACTGTCTACCGCATTGAGTATCGCCCAGTCGGCGCTTATGAACACCGCGCGACAGACAAGCGTTGTCTCGCGCAACGTCGCCGACGCCTCCAATCCGGACTATTCGCGGCGCCAGGCCGTCGTCACCAGCACGGCGCCGGGCGCGCGTTCGGTCGATATCCAGCGCGCAGCCAACGAGCTTTTGTTTCGCCAGAATCTCGGCGCGCTATCGGCCTGGAGCGGGCAGAACGCGCTCTACAGCGGCATGGATCAGCTGGGCGTCGCGGTCAATGGCGTCGACAATGCGTCCTCGCCCTCGACCGCGATCGCCAACCTGCAGCAGGCGCTGCAGCTCTACGCCACCTCGCCGTCGAACCAGAACCTCGGCGCCTCGGTCATCGACGCCGCCAAACAGGTCGTGCGCTCGCTCAACGAGGGCTCCAAGGCAGTCCAGGATTTCCGCACCCAGACCGACGGCCAGATCGCCACCGCCGTCGATGACCTGAACTCGCTGCTCAGCCAGTTCCAGGATGCCAACACGGCGGTCATGTCCGGAACCCGTTCCGGCACCGACGTTTCCGATGCGCTCGACCAGCGCGACGCGCTTTTGAAGAAGATTTCGAACTATGTCC
>NZ_RZQI01001056.1:0-1893 GCF_003998335.1 Mesorhizobium sp. M7A.F.Ca.CA.002.05.1.1
GCTATCCGCCCTTGCAGGGGTCTTGCTGGCGGCGGCTGGTTAGACAGCACCGCCTTTGTAATCCGCTTGCCCACCACCTAAGTGGGCTGGAAACGGAAGGAAACATCATGGCCGGACGGCGCTCTTCCCTCGGCTTCCTCGGAATGTTCGGCCGTTCGGGCGACTTGAGGCAGCTCGACGATGCATTGCGCGGCGCCGATCTGCATCCAGCCCTTGTGCCGGAGGGCGTGAAGCTTACCATCGTCAACCTGATGAAGGATCGCTGGCCCGACGAGCCGCCGCCGGGCACCTATGCGTCGGTGGCACAATTATGCAGCTATTGCATCGCGGGTCCGGAAACCTTCGAGCAAGCCAATGGCCATGATCGGACGCTGGAAGCCGAGCGTCGCATCGAGGCGGCGCTTGAAACCGGCGACAGCCTCGACGCGCAGATCGTGCTGATGACGCTGCATGCCAAGCTCATCAACGCTGAAGTCGTCGACCGATACGGGCTCAGCGCGGAATGACGCGAAAGGCAAGATCTGCTTGATCCCCCGCGGCAGCCGAGCCGATCAGGCCCGGCTGATCTCCTCGAGATACCAGCCGATGTAGCGCAGTTCGTTGTATTCCATCGGCGCGATCGGTCCGGGCACGAAATAGTGCGAGCGCACGCCGCGCGCGGTGTGCTCGATGATCTTCTTGTCCTCTTCGGTGGTGACCTTCCACAGCCAGGTCAGCTTCTCCAGATCGTAGTCCTGGCCCTCGACCGCGTCGCCGCGCACCAGCCAGATCAGCTCCATCTCACAGGTACCAGCTGTTTTCGGGATGAAACGATAGATCATGCCGTGATCGGGATAACAGACGAGAAAGGTCGTACCGCCAAGATGGATCGATGTCACGCCACCATCATAGTCGGTGAAACGGCCCATCAGCGGCGCGACCGGCGAGCCGTCCTTGCTGCCGCTGGAAACGCCGTCATAGAGCGCATAGCGGAAAGTGTGGATCGCCTCCTGTCCGGCGGCCGAGTTCTGCCAGCGGTTGGCGCTGCCGATCTCGATGCCGAGCGCGCAGGTGCGTTGCTCCATCGCGGCATTGAGCTGCTCGATCATCTCGGCCGGTTTTTCCAGCGCATGCGTCTGCGAATATTCCGGATGCGCCGGCCCGCAATGGTAACATTCGACATAGTTCTCGACGGCGAGCTTCCAGTTGGCGTCGAGCGGATAGGACTGACGATACGCCACCTTGGCGTCGCCCCAGCCATATTGGCCGCAGCTCGTGCGCAGCGACTGTTCGATCGGATCGAAATCGAGCGGCGTCTCGGCGAAGGAAATGAAGACCAGCCCGGAAGCGACGCGGACATGAAGCTTCTTCAGCCCGTGCGCCGAGCGGTCGAAATCCTTTGGCATCAGGCGCGCGGCACGCAAGGATCCGTCATTGGAATAGGCCCATGCGTGGTAGGGGCACACGAACATCTTCGCATTGCCCTTCTCCTTGGTGCAGACCTCGGCACCACGGTGGCGGCAGACATTGAGCATGGCATGCACGGTGCCATCCATGCCGCGTGTCAGGATGACCGCCTCGTCGCCCAGCTTGAACAGCTCGAAATCGCCGGGGTTCGGGATAACGCTGGCATGCGCCAGGCAATGCCAGTGGCGGCGAAAGACACGTTCCATGTCGCGCTCGAAGATCGCCGGATCATGATAGAAGGCACGCACCAGGCCGTGACCTGGCCGATGAGATGCCACCAGCCGATCGATCGCGTCGCCGTCGGTGGGTGCTTGCTGGATAGGATGCACACTCATTTGTCGTTCTGCCCGATGGTTGGTCCCGGAGCAATTCCAGGAAAAGTGTGAAGCGGTTTTCTGTTCGGAATTGCGTCAAACGAAGAGCGCAATTCCAGGAAAAGTGTGAAGC
>NZ_RZQI01001057.1:0-1888 GCF_003998335.1 Mesorhizobium sp. M7A.F.Ca.CA.002.05.1.1
TCACGCTCCTTGAGGGGGAGATGGCCGGCAGGCCAGAGGGGGTCGCCTCACACCAAGCGCCGGCGCCCTTGCGGAAGACATGAAGACGTAAGGAAGTAAGGAAGTAAGGAAGTAAGGAGGCCAGCGCTCCACGCGCAACGGCCCCCGCTGTCGCCTTTCGGCGACATCTCCCCCTCGAGGGGGGAGATCAGCCGCGCTGCGCCAACCGGCTACTCTCCACCGCAATCCCCAGCAGCGCCTGCCGTGCCAGCGCCACGGAAAGGTCCGGCCGCCGTCGTGTCTGCAACACCGCCGTCTGCAGCCGGGTCAACGCGCGGCCGAGCGCGTCGGCGCTCCAGCGCTCCAGTGCCTTCTCGACCAGCTTGCGCCTGGAGAAAAACACCGGCGGGCGGGCGGCGGCAACGACCGAGGCGGCGTTGCGGTTACCGGACTCCATCTGGCCGCGCATGATTTGGATCTGCTGCAACTGCCGCATCGCCGAAGACAGCACCAGGAAAGGCTGGCCGCCGGACTGGCAATGGCGGGTAAAGGCAGTGTCGAAGTCGCCGATCTTGCCTTCGAGAAGCGCGTCGACCGCGTCGTCGAAAGAGGCGCCGGAGACGTCGCCCGACATCGCCTTGACCTCCTCCAGTCCGATCTCGTTCTGGCCATGTGCATAGAGCACGAGCTTCTCGATCTCGCCGCGCGAGGCCAACCGGTCGCCGCCGAGATTGCGGCGCAGCGCCTGTCTCGCCTCCATGGTCATCGACATGCCGGTCTTGCTCAGTTCGGCGTCGATGACGCCGTCGATGTCGCGCGCTTCATCGGCATAGCAAGGCAGCGCCATGGCACTGTCGGCCGCCTCGACGATGGCGCGCAATCCGACGCCTTTCTTGAGATCGCCGGCCTCGATGAGAATGATCGCATCGCGCGCCGGCTCCGCCGTCAGCGCCTTGACGTCGTCGGCCAGCGCCTTCTGGCCGCTGGCATTGCGCACCCACAAAAGGCGCCGATCGGAAAACATCGGCACGGTGCGGGCTTCGTCGAGCAGCCGGCCCTCGTCGCGGTCGACCTCCGAACCCTCGAGCCTGACCACCGAGAAGGGATCGTCGAGCGGCAGGCCGGTCTTGCCGGCAAATGCCTTCGCCCGCTCGGATACGAGGCCGCGATCGGGGCCGTAAAGCAGGACGATCGAAATGCGCTGGTCCGGCTTCGCGAGCCAGCCGTCGACCTCGTAAGCTTTCTTCTGTGCCATGCCGGGTTGGTTAGCATGATGCGGGCGTGGGGTGAACCGGGGTGTGCGTGATCTCCCCCTCGAGGGGGAGATGGCCGGCAGGCCAGAGGGGGTCGGTTCGACTGGATGCGACATTTTATGCGCCGAAAGAAGAAGTTGGCGCTCCATGCGCGGCGACCCCCTCTGTCGCCTTCGGCGACATCTCCCCCTCAAGGAGGGAGATTACGCTTCGCGCTTCCCCAATCACCCTATCTGCCAGCAAACCCGGCTCAATCTTGCGTCTAATTGCGCGCCGGCGCCCAACATCGACAAGAAATTTCGCCGACATATCTTCATCTTGGTGCGTGGGAGGCTGGATCGGCCGGCGCTGCCGGGACCGACGTCCGCAGGCTACCCGACGAATTCGCACTGGCCTGGCGGCGCAGATATGCAAATATCGACACTAGGCAACATTGGAGGACAAAGGTCATGGCCGATGCTGGGATGTTGCGTTTCCACGTTCCGGAACCGGAAGTGCGGCCGGGCGGAACGCCTGATTTTTCCAATGTGCCGATCCCCAAGGCCGGCTCGGTGCCGCGCCCCGAAATCGATGTCGATCCGCGCACCATCCGCGATCATGCCTTCTCGATCATCCGCGTGCTGAACCGCACTGGCGAGGCCGTCGGTCCCTGGGCC
>NZ_RZQI01001058.1:0-1884 GCF_003998335.1 Mesorhizobium sp. M7A.F.Ca.CA.002.05.1.1
GACCAGCTTCTGCCGTCGCAGACGATGGATCAGGTCGTCAGTTTCGACATCTGATTTTCACGGCGCCGTCGTCTGCTGTCGGATTCCGGCCGCGGGCAGGAGCGGGCGGTTGTCTCGCCTTATCAGGCCGCTTGCCTTTACATCGCCATTGTCGACGTGCCAGAAGCGCGTTCGAACGAGCAAGCCCGATGATCGGAGAAGACTGTTGAAGCCGGACGAAATCAGAAAGCTGGACGCCTATTTCAAGCGCGTCTTCCAGAACCCCAAGCTCGAGGTCAAGGCACGGCCGCGCAAGGACGATTCGGCCGAGGTCTATGTCGGCGACGAATTCCTCGGCATCGTCTTCAAGGACGAGGACGACGGCGATTACAATTTCTCGATGGCGATCCTCGACATCGATCTGGCCTGAGCCAGCGATTTTGCGCTCGGCCGGCTCCGCCTCGAATGCGGCCGGCCGGCCGGACCTTCCGAGGCTTTCTTAACGTCCTGTTTTCAGGACGCGCCCGGCTTCAGTGGCGATTGCCGCGTCGAGCGCCTGCCAATCGCCCAGAAACTCCCTTGGGAAGCGATAGGTGAGGCTGAGCTCGTCGCCGACCTGGATGTCGCGCTCGCAAGGCGCCAGCGATTGGTCGGCACTCGGTCCGCTCAGGCAACGGGCCACAAACGGCTCCTTGCCGGGGCGATTGCCGACAACCAGCACCTCGTTCAGATAGCCTGATTTCTCGTTGAAACCATAAATCATCGTGCCGCCAGGCCCGACAATGCCGGGTTGGATGATCAACGCGCTGTAGATCGGCGCGAAGCGGCCACTCATGTCACGCGACATCATCTGCTGTTCGAAGGCCAGAAAGACGATGCTTTTGGCTGTCCCCGTATGGTTGAAATCATCCCGCGCGGCCTCGCTGTAGCCGTCCATCTGGGGATAGCGCAGATAGAGGTCGAGCCGCGAGGCGATGCCGTCGCGCCGGGCCTGGGCGAAACGGATGGCGTTGGCCGGGACCGTGATGACATTGTTGCCGATCACCACTTGGTGCATCGTTGCGTCGTCGGTGTATCCGGCCATGGCGATCGAATGGCCAAACCATTTGCCTGCAAGGCTGATCGCTGCTGAAAGCAGGGCCAGCGCCGCGAATCCGTAGAGCACCCGCTTCATCAGCCTGGAATCGACCACAGTGAGTTCGTTGGCGAGCGCTGCCTGCTTCATCTCAGTCCTCGGATCTCGGGCCGTCCGTCCGCCTCCAGTGTCCCTGGGCGGCACACATCGTACGGCACGGCTCTTGCAGCCTGCGTGGAACGACTGTGCAATTTCATGGTAAATGGAAAGTTAAGATGGGACCGCTGGAACTCACACTCTTTGCTTTTGCCGTCGGGTTGACGGCCTGCGGGCTGGCCGGATCGGCTATGGAACTGGTGTCGGGCCGCAAGGTCGCCTTCACCGAACCCTATGTGTCGCCGTCACATGTCTTGCGCTCGCTGCTCGCCACTGCCTGTGCCGGACCCTTCATGCTGGTCAATGATGCCATCGATGCCCGGCGTCAGCGCCGCATTTCAACGTTGGCGCTGATGTCCTGCGGCTGCACGGCAATTGCGTGGACCTTGGCGCTGGGCGTCGTCGTGCTTGCCATTGCCTCATGGACGGTCCGTCTCCTAGGGTCCGAGCTGCCAGCTTGAGACGATTCGGAGACCAGAAATGCCGCTTTATGCGATCGATGGAACAGAGCCCAGCTTCGCCGATGCGGGTTCGAACTGGATCGCACCCGATGCGACGCTGATCGGCGACGTCAGGGTCGGACGCAATGCCGGCTTCTGGTTCGGCGCCGTCATCCGCGGCGACAATGAGCCCATCGTCATCGGTGCCGACACCAATGTGCAGGAACATACGGT
>NZ_RZQI01001059.1:0-1881 GCF_003998335.1 Mesorhizobium sp. M7A.F.Ca.CA.002.05.1.1
CATCTGGACCTCGACCGCTTCAAGCAGATCAATGATACGCTGGGCCACGCAGCAGGTGACGCTATGCTGGTGCACGCCTCCAAGGTCATCAAGGTCAACACGACTCCCGGTGATTTTGTTGCACGCATCGGCGGTGACGAGTTCGTTGTGGTGAGCCATGGGCGTGATGACAAACAACTTTCCGCGCTCGCCGACCGCATCATCACGCAGATGCGCCGGCCGGTCGATTTTCTGGGCAATCCGTGCCGGTTCGGAGTGAGCATCGGAATCGCCGCCGGAACCGAACCCAGGCAACTGCTGGTCAACGCCGATCTCGCCCTTTACCGGGCCAAACGCCGTGGTCGCAATCGCCACGAGTTCTTTGACGAAGAGCTGCAAAGCGAGATCGTGCGGACCAAGCAAATTGCCGACGAAATCCTGGGCGGGCTGGAGCGCGCCGAATTCACAACATACTATCAGCCGCAGTTCGACGCCCGCACGCTTGAGATCGTCGGAGTAGAGGCGTTGTCGCGCTGGAAGCATCCAACACGCGGCATCCTGGCCCCCCAAAGTTATCTTAAAGTGGCCGAAGAACTCAACGTCGTGGCAGTCATCGATCGCGCTGTCCTGGAACAGGCGCTAGAGAACTTCGAGCACTGGTCGAGCAGCGGTCTCAACATCCCGCACGTCTCGGTCAATGTCTCCGCCAAGCGCTTGGAGGACAAGGATCTGATCCATGGCTTGCGCAAGCTTGCCATCAAGAAAGGAACCCTTTCGTTTGAGTTGGTCGAGTCCATCTTCCTCGATGATAATGACGACCTGGTCACGTGGAACCTGGAGCACATAAAGGAACTCGGCATCGACATCGAGATCGATGACTTCGGCACCGGCCATGCTTCGATAGTGTCCCTGCTCAAGCTGCAGCCGCGCCGGCTCAAGATCGACCGTCAACTGATCACGCCCGTCACCCAGTCGATCCCGCAGCGTCAACTGGTCTCGTCCATCATTGAGATCGGCAAATCGCTGGGCATCGAAGTCATTGCCGAGGGTGTCGAGACGAACGACCACGCCCGCATCCTGAAGGAACTAGGCTGCGATATCCTGCAGGGCTATGTTTTTGGACGCCCAATGGAGGCCAAGGCTTTCACGGCGTTTGTGCAATCGCGCAAATGGTTGGCAGCGGGGTAAGGTCATGCCCGCTCCGTCAGAGCGCCGGTTCGCCAATGTGCTCCGCCCTTGCGTGCCGGCGAAGTGAGCCAAAGCAAAGGTTCCTCGTGAGTCAATTCGACCCGTGCCGAAAGAGGAACTTCAGGATCGCTTCGACGGCAGATCAAGGCGGGCGAACGCCTGACAATGCGCTTATGTGATTTCCCGGCGGCCCAGAGGGGCACCTATAGGCCGTTTCCTGAGAAACGCGCCAACAGCAAAACTCCAAGCAGGCGGCCCCGATTTTCGGCGGACACAGATGCAAGCAGCGCCCTTGCCAGTTCCTTGGCAAGGTGCGTCGCTCCTTCGCGAGCGGCGCCCGGTGGCGGGCTCCTGCTGATGATCTGCGGTAGAAGAAAGGGCTTGGCAATCACGATACTGTTTGGAACTTCCGCTGCCCAATGGCAGGCGCTGCCGCAATCAGCCGAGCCGACCATCGGATGCAAGGCGGGAGAGCAGGCCGCGGATCGAGAAACGCAGTCCCTCCGGCGCAAAGTCGAGATCGGGAGCCTGTCCGAACAGACTCGTCAATGCAGCGCGCATGTAGCGCGTCCCATATCCCACTCGCGAGGGTTCGACTACGGTTGGTCCTCCTGTTTCGGTCCATCTCAACGACAGCAATGGTTCCGAGTTCGACTCAATATTCCATTCCAGGCGTATTCTGCCTTCGGGGCGGGACAAGCCGCCATATTTGAT
>NZ_RZQI01001060.1:0-1881 GCF_003998335.1 Mesorhizobium sp. M7A.F.Ca.CA.002.05.1.1
GATTATGCCGAGCAGCGTCGGAACTTCGCCCAGCCAGAAGAAGCCGATCAGCGCGGACATCGGCGAGACCAGATAGAGGAAGTTGGAGGCACGTGCGGCGGGCAGACGCGACAGCGCGGTCGCCCAGGCGGCATAGGCGATCAGGCTGGGCACGATGCCAAGAAAGATGACGGCGCCGAGGCCTGCTGCGTCGGCAACCGCCGCCTGCGAAAAGGCCGACGGCAGGAAGGGTGCCAGGCATAGTGCGCCGAGCACCATGTTCGAAGCGGAGATGGTCAACGGATGATGGCGGGCAAACAGCGGCTTCTGGACGATGGTGTTGACGGCCGAGCACAAGGCCGAACCAAGCACCAGAAGAGCACCGGTGTTAAAAGACAGTCCATTCTCGTCGGCCATGGCGATGACGCCAATGCCGGCGAAGGAAATCACCGTACCGGCCCAGGCCATGCCCGAAAAGCGCTCGCCCAGCAGGACCATCGCCATGATGGCGGTGAAGATCGGGCTGACATTGATGATGAAGCCGGCGGCACCGGCAGAGACGGTCAGTTCGCCGAAATTGAGCATGACGGTGTAGAGCGCGACGAAGATGGCGCCGCCAAAGACCAGGCGCCACACTTCGTCGAGCCTTGGCAGCGCCGGGCGCTTGATGGCCAGGAAGATCGCCGCCGGCACCGCGGCGATGGCAAAGCGCAACGCGCCGAGTTCCAGCGGTCCGAAGGCAGCGAGACCGGCGCGGATCGCCGGAAAGGCGGAGGCCCAACCAACCACCGTCAGCGCGACAGCAATGGCTGCCGTGGTGTCCATCCGCTGTGTCGAATTCAACGTGCCCGTCATTGCATTCATCTCACTGCCCTCGCATTCTTCGGTCCTGAAAGGCAGAAAACGCCATTCCAGGCCAGTTGACAAACGACCAAATCGAGGATCACCTGTGACTATGGATCACAACTCGGACACAATGGTACCGCTCGAAACACTGCGCGCCTTCGATGCGGCGGCGCGGACAGGCAGCTTTTCGGCGGCCGCCGAAAAGCTCAACATCACCCATGGCGCCGTCAGCCGGCAGATCGCCAAGCTCGAGGACTGGCTGGGATTGAAAGTCTTCGACCGTGGGGCGCGCGGCGTCTCGCTGACGATCGAGGGCAACCGGCTGCATCTGCGCACGGCGGAAGCCTTTGCGCTGATATCGACCCATTCCGACCGCTGGGTCGAGCCGCGTGGCACGGCGGTGGTGCGGCTGACCTCGATCCCCTCGGTCAGCGGGCTGTGGCTGATGCCTCGCATGGCGGCTCTGGAGAACAATCCCTCGAAGCTGCGCATCGTGCTCGATGTCGATATCCGCCAGGCCGACCTTGCCGATGAGGGCATCGATCTCTCCATCCGCTGTGGACGCGGCGGCATTCCGGGCCGCGTCTCGGTGCAGCTTTTCGAGGAACATGTCTTCCCCGTCGCGTCACCCGAGCTTGCCCGCGAGATCGGCCGCGGCGACCCTGCCCGGCTGCTCAAATATCCGCTGATCAACGATTCCGACGCGTCTGCCTGGCGCGCCTGGTTTGCCGCGCAAGGCATGGATTATCGCCCGCGCCCGCAGGACCGTCGCTTCGAGGACTACAATCTGGTGCTCGACGCCGCCGCCTATGGGCTTGGCATCGCGCTGGCACGCCCACCCCTGACCGGACATCAATTGCAATCGGGCCGCATCACCCCCGTCGATGAGCGCACCGCGCTCAATCCGGTGTCCTACTGGCTCGACCGGCCGATCGGCCGGCCGCGCGCCGCAGCCGCCGACCTCGCCCGCCGCATCGCGGCGGAGGCCGGGCTGGCGCCGGAAAAGATCGAGGCGTTCATCGAAGCCGAGCGATAGGCCTTCCGCCGGGCATATAT
>NZ_RZQI01000105.1:0-11032 GCF_003998335.1 Mesorhizobium sp. M7A.F.Ca.CA.002.05.1.1
CCGCTGGAGTGGCCACCCGTCCCACCATGAGCGAATAGAAGGCCATGCACAGCGCTGACCCGAATGCGGCGAGATAGCCGACCAGATCGCCCTCGAACCAGGATTGGTTGCGCCCTCCCGAAATCACCAGTGCAACGCCGATGAAGCCCACCACCGCGGCGAGACCCAACAGTGCCGGACGCCGCGGATTTTCCAAGGCAATGACTGCCGCCGCGACCATCAGCGGCCAGGTGTAGGCCACCAGATTGGCCTCGATCACCGGCATCGAAGCGAAGGCGATGTATTGCAGCACCATGGTGCCGACCAGGCCGATGAAGCCGATCGCGAGAGAGATGAGCGCCGCCCCGGCGGTGACCGGTGCTACTCTTTCGCGGCTCATCAATCGGATGGCGGCGAAGACGAGTGCTGCGCCTGCAAATTGCAGGAACTGGACCTGCGAAACCGGTTGGCTGGCCAGCAGGGATTTGCCGACCAGGGCATTGGTGGACCACAACGCCACCGCACCGGCAGCGAAGACCAACGCGGATATCGAGCCGGATCCCTGCCGAAACAATCGGCATGGGACTCTATGTTGCTGTTCGACCATGATCCTGTCCGAAAACCGGTTCCGACTTTTCGGGGTCATGGTTCATTACCATGATTCCCTGGCGCCGCCCGGAACCGGTGCCTCGACGGCGGTGGGCACGGGATGCTCCGCCTCGAACCGACGATAGGCCGGCAGCTGATTGGTCCAGACATCTTCGGCCAGTTCGCTGACCCACTCACGGTCGTGGTCGTTGTCGGCGGCGAGATAGAACATTCTGTTATCGTCGACATAGGGTTTGGCCACCGAGCGCTGGTTGAGCACCAGCGTGACGCGCTCGCCGAACCGGATCGGAGCGGTGCGATGCAGGACGCCCAGGAATTGGCCGAGCGTCGCGTAGTTCATCTTGTGATCGATGCGCATGACACTGTTGCGCGGGATCTCGCGGCCGGCTTCGAGAATGGCGCGGCCGGTTTCGGAGTCGTCGCAGAAGATTTCGAGATGGCCGCCGACCAGCGGATTGCTGATCGACAGCGGAATGAGCTCGGTCACCGGAACGCCATCGCAATGCCACTCCACGGCGCCGTCGTTGGGATTCATGAAGGTGACCGTCGAGCCGACGATCGACAGCGGATAGGGCTCCAGCTTGGTGCCCGTCATGTCGGACAGCCGCTCCAGGCGCAGCTTGTCATGCAGCAATTCCTTGATCTCGGGGATGAAACGGTCGGCCCCGGTGATGAAGGTCAGATCGAGGTGCTTGTGCACGGCATGGCTGGCCTTGAGCTTCAGGGCAGCCTCCTCGATAGCTGCAAGCAGTGCCGGGTCATAGCCGTGCAGATATTGCGCGACACCGAAACTCGACACTTTCCAGGCGGTTTCATGGCCGATAATGGCTTCGCGGCTCATCGCATAACGCAGTTCGGGAATGGTATGGGCGTTCATTGTACTTCTCCAGGATGGGGGCAACACTTGGTAAACAGTCGATTAATTCACCCACCCCTGTAAAATTAGGAATGCTGGTGCTAGTGTAAGCCAAGCTTAAGGTCGAAACCGTGCGTCTGCTCAGTCAGGTCAACCTCAATTCGCTTAAAATCGTGGAGAGTGCTGCGAGGCACGGTAATTTCACGCGTGCCGGCGAAGAACAGTTTATTACCGCTTCAGCGGTCAGCCAGCGCGTGAAAAGCCTTGAGGATCAGCTTCGTTTCAAGATTTTCCAGCGCGGCGGCAATGCGGTGTCGTTGACGCCGGAGGGCGAGACCTATGTCTCGCGCGTTCGCGAGGCGCTGGAGCGAATCGTCGCCGCCAGCATGGAAGCGACCGGGCAATCGCAGGAGCATGTGCTAAAAATATCGGTGCTGCCGACCTTTGCGGCACGCTGGCTGTTTCCGCGCCTGCCGCTGTTCCAGCAGCAATATCCCGATATCGTGATGCGGGTCTCGACCTCCTACGCTACGCATGAGTTCACGGCCTCGGAATTCGATCTCGAAATCCGTTATGGCGACGGTCACTTTCACGGGCTGCAATCCGATCTGCTGTTTCGCGAAGACCTGACACCGGTGTGCAGCCGCAAGCTGTTCCACGAAGTTCTCGGCGATAAGCGGCTGTCGAAAGTGACACCGGACGACCTCAAGCACTTCACCCTGCTGCATTCCGACACCTGCACCCAGAATTGGCAATCCTGGCTTGGTTTCGCCGGCGCCAGCTTCGTGCTCAGCGAGACCAAGAGCATCTATTTCGACTCGTGCATGATGTCCTACGAGGCAGCCAATTCCGGGATGGGCTTTGCGGTGGCCAACCGTGCCTATATGGCCAGCGACATCCGCGCCGAAAGGCTGGTGGCTCCCTTCGCCGTCCACCACCCGAACACGGCTGGTTGGTATTTTGTTTCCCCGCTGAGAGGCCTTGCCGCACGCAAGGTCCAGTTGTTCAAGCAGTGGGTGATGGCGGAAGCGGCTCTGACGCAGTGCCAACTGGACAGCGAAATCAGGGGCGAGGCTTCGACGGCCGCCTGAATCTCGGGCAAGTATCCGGTGTGCCGGCTAATTCTGATGCAAAGACAATGCTGCAGCACAAAATGCAGCGATAGTAGGCGCAAGCTCTTCGACCTTCGGACGGCACCGAATCAGGCGAAAGCTCTGCCCTCCTCGGTCCGCTGAAAAAGCATCAGGTCCAACCCCAGGCTTGGCCGTCCCAGGATGGTCAGGATCGTATGCGCCTGGCCGCGATGGTGGGTCTGGTGGTTGAAGACATGATCCAGCGCCGGCGCCAGCCTTTGCGAGACGGTGCGCATGTCCGAAACGGTCATGTAGGTGAAGCGGCCCGTCAACGCCTTGTCATTGAGGCCGCCGACCCAATCGATGATCCTCCTGTCCTCGGCTTCACGCGCCGCCCGCAGGCCGGTCAACCCCCGATGCAGGATGGCATCCAGTGTCGTCGGCGCGTCGCCCTCGCCGGTGAAGCGCTTCATCCAGATCCGGTCGGCCGTCAAAAGGTGGTTGAGCGTGCCCATCATCGAGCCGAAGAAGGCGCCGACATCGCGGTTGAATTCCTCATCATCGAGTTCGGCGGCGGCATCATAGATGCGACCGTTGGCCCATTGATTATAGGCCGCAAACATCATGAAATGCTGTCTCATGGCTTCCCTCGGCTCACGTCGATGCGGGGCCTACCTAACCCGCAGGAACGCCGCCGCCAATGACCATTCTGCTCTATGATCTCGTCGGACGCGACACCACACGTCCGTTCAGCCCGCATTGTTGGAAGGTGGTGATGGCGCTTGCCCACAAGGGGCTCGACATATCAACCGTACCGACGCGCTTTCTCGAGGTGCCTGCTGTCGAGGGCGGCGTTTCGAAAACCGTTCCGGTGATCCGCGACGGCGAGACAGTCCTCGCGGATTCCTTCGATATCGCGCTCTATCTCGATGAGGCCTATCCGGACCGGCCGACGCTGTTTGGCGGTGAAGGCGGCAAGGCGATGGCGCGCTTCGTCGAACGCTGGTCGCAAGTGACCATTCATCCCTACGTGACCACCGCGGCCATCATGGACCTCCATGCCATGCAGGACGCGGAAAACGCCGTCTATTTCCGCCAGAGCCGGGAGCAGCGTCTTGGCAAACAGCTGGAGGAGGTGATGGCCGCCAGGGAGGCCGGGCTCGGCAATTTCAGAGCCTCGCTGGAGCCATTGCGCTCGACGCTCTTCCATCAGCCATTCATCGGCGGCGCGTCGCCGCTGTTCAGCGACTATATTGTCTTCGGCGCCCTGCAATGGGCGCGCATAGCCTCGCCCTACCAACTGCTCGATGACGGCGACGTGGTGGCGCAGTGGTTCGCCCGCTGCCTCGACCTGCATGGCGGTCTGGGACGAAAGGTCGCCGCCGCGGCTTGACGCCGTAAAGCAGTACTTACTTGGCCGCCTTCTTTGGCTTGCCGGCCTTCGTGGCAGCCTTTGCCTCCTTGGGGGCGGCCTTTGCCTTGCCTGCGCCAGCTGCCTTCCTGGTTGGCTTTTTGGCTGCCGACTTGCCCGTGGCGTCCTCCTGGTCGACATCGGCGGCCGCCTGATGCCAATGGCGCTCATGATGTCCAGCCGGCTGGCCCTCTTGCAGCCAGATCTGGTGCGCACGGTTGCGAATGCGTTCCTGACGATCGTCTGTCATGGTCATGGTGTCTCCATACGGCCCGACCTCAGCGCGGCGCCGACACGCGAGTATAGCAAGCAACGCGTTGCTGTGTAGCCGTCTGATCTCGGCTTCGGGAGCACAGAAAAGCGCAGCGGCCTGCCCTTCGCTATCGCTCCCTGCCCTTCGGGCGTTCAAACCCTTTGAAAGGTCCACTGGACCTTTCAATCCGCCCGAAGGCGGACCGGGCTTTCACCGTTCGTCGCTCGGAAAGCCAAGCAATTGGCTTTCCGTCCGCTTCGCGGACCATCCCTCACCCCTTTGGCCTCACCCCTTTGGCCTCACCCCTTGGCAATGGGCCGGGCGGCTTGTATAGAGCCCGCCACTCTCAATTCCATTCTCAGACAAGGACGACCCATGGCGCTCGAACGCACATTTTCCATGATCAAGCCGGACGCAACCCGGCGCAATCTCACTGGTGCCATCACCAGGATGCTGGAAGAGGCAGGCCTGCGCGTCATCGCCTCGCGCCGGGTCTGGATGAGCCGCCGCGAAGCGGAAGGCTTCTATGCCGTCCACAAGGACCGCCCCTTCTTCGGCGAACTGGTTGAATTCATGTCGTCGGCACCGACCGTCGTCCAGGTGCTGGAAGGCGAGAACGCCATTGCCAGGAACCGCGAAGTGATGGGCGCCACCAACCCGGCCAACGCCGCCGAAGGTACCATCCGCAAGGTTCACGCGCTGTCGATCGGCGAAAACTCGGTGCACGGCTCCGACGCGCCGGAGACCGCGGCAGAAGAGATCAAGTACTGGTTCTCGGACACCGAGATCGTCGGCTGAGCCGATAATCCAGACCTTGGATTACGTGAAAAGGCCGGCGTTTCGCCGGCCTTCTTCGTCGGGGTCAGCTTGCCGCGCTGAAGCGCAGGATCTCGCGGCCATCCTTGTCGACAATGATGAGCTTTCCGGCATCGACACGGTATGACGCCGCCTTGGCCAACGCATCGAACAGCGCCTTTTCCTCGGCCATCACCTCGGGCGCACAGGCCTTGTAGGTCGAGCCGATGTCCCTGATCGCGATCGTTTGGCCATCGAGTTTGGCGGTGGCGAAATAGGTGTTGCAGGGGCCGCTGCCGCCCGCCTTGCCGGCCCCGCTGACCCTGAACGTCGCTTGCGGGGCACTAATAGCGCCGATGCCGTCGATATAGTCGACCAGCCAGAGCTGGTCGAAGACGGAAGCCGTCGGCTCGGCACTCGGGGTGACCATCTTCAGCATGATGGTCTGCGGCACGTCGGCCAACGGATCGACCTGATGGCGCATATCGGAGATGAACAGCAGCTTGTCGTCGACGGTGATGCGGGCTTGCAACGCGTAAGTCATCTGCGACCGGATGACCGAAGGGTCGAATTTGATCTCGAAGCTGATCGGCACCTGGCCTGCCGGCTTTACTTGCTGCTCACCGATGATGGTGGCCGGCGCGTCGGCCAGCGACACGTCCGCCAGCTGGACGGAGAGCACGGCACTGGGCGGCAAGGCAATGCGCTCGCGATAGATCACCTCGCCTCTCACGGCCCTTTCAGCGGCAACAGACTGCTCCGGAACGGCCAATATGCCGACGACCAGAGGCACGAAACCGAAGATCAAGAACTCCGCGATCCTGTCCAGCATGACCATCTCCCTCACCCCGGGCTGCCAATGCCCCGGGCTGCCAATGCCGAGGCTGACCAATCCCGCCAATTGGCCAAAGGATTGCGGTCAATGCATGGCTGCGGCGGATCTTATTCGGACTGATACCAGCGTTGCGCGGCGTTTGCATCGGCTTCCTTGGCCTCGACCCAGCCACCCTCCGAGCCGTCAGCCCGATGCTCCTTCTTCCAGAAAGGCGCGCGCGATTTGAGATAGTCCATCAGAAAATTCGCCGCCTCGAACGCCGCATGGCGATGCGCCGAGGCTGCCACCACCAGCACGATGTTCTCGCCGGGCGCGATCTTCCCGTGGCGGTGGATGGCGGTGAGCCCCTGCAATGGCCAACGCTCGACCGCTTCAACAGCGATGCGGGCGATTTCCGCTTCGGCCATGCCGGGGTAGTGTTCGAGCTCGAGCGCTGAGAGCGCGCCCTGCTCGTCGCGGCAAAGGCCGGAGAAGGTCACCACGGCGCCGATATCGGCGCGGCCTTGCGTCAGTCTGGCGATCTCGGCGGCGACGTCAAAATCCTGGCGCTGAATGCGCACGACAGGCAAGACCGCGCCGCTCATGTCAGCCCCCGGTCATCGGCGGGAACAGCGCGATTTCGCGGGCGCCCGCGATCTTCTCGCGGTGCTCGACATGTTCCTGGTTGATGGCGACGCGGATCACGTCGGGATATTGCAGAGCGTGCTCGTAGCCATCGCCGCGCGATTTCAGCCAGCGCAGGAGATCGGTCACCGTCTCGATGCCCGCAGGCAGGTCGACATCCTCCTCAGCCATGCCGATGCGTTCGCGCACCCAGGCAAAATAGATGAGCCGTGTCGTCATCTCACTCGTCCATGATGTGCTTGAGGCCGGCGCGGAAATAATCGTAGCCGGTGTAGAGCGTGACCAACGCCGCGATCCACAGCAGAACCAGCCCGGTCTGCGTGGTCAGCGGAAAGATCTTGTCGCCGGCCGGTCCGGCCAAGAGGAACGCTATGGCGACCATCTGGATCGCGGTTTTCCATTTTGCCAACTGCGTCACCGGCACCGAGACTTTCAGCGCCGCCAGATACTCGCGCAGGCCCGAAACCAGGATTTCACGGCACAGGATGATGATCGCCGCCCACAACGACCAGCCGGCAATGCCCGCATGGCGATCGGTATCGGCGGCCAGCAGCAGCAGGCATGTGGCGACCAGCAGCTTGTCGGCGATCGGGTCGAGCATCTTGCCGATGTTGGAGGTCTGCTGCCAGGCGCGTGCCAGATAGCCGTCCAGATAATCGGTGATCGAGGCGAGCAGGAAGATGATCAGCGCCGACCAGCGGGCAAAGTCGCTCGACTTCAGATGTCCTTCGAGAAAAAAGCACAGCACCACCAGCGGCACCGCGACGATGCGGGCGTAGGTGAGCATATTGGGCAGGTTGAACGCGCGCTTGGCCATGTCTGGGAAACTCTTTCTGCCTGCCTACTCAAATCAGATGCGAATGTAGGGGGTCAACAGGCCAGATTCGACAGGCCAGATGAAAGTGCCGGATTTTTCAACTCTCGTGGAAGTGATTGTAGACCAGTTTCGCCACCTGTTCGGAAATTCCGTCGACTTTCCGCAGATCCTCGATGGCGGCGCGGCTGACCGCCTTGGCGGTGCCGAATGCCAGCAGCAATGCCCGCTTGCGGCCGGGACCGATGCCGCTGATCTCGTCGAGCGGGCTCTTGACCATCTCCTTCTTGCGGCGCGCCCGATGCGAACCGATGGCGAAACGGTGGACCTCGTCGCGCAGGCGCTGGACGAAATAGAGCACGGGATCGCGAACCGGCAGCGAAAACGAGTCCCTGCCTTTGACGAAGAAACGCTCACGGCCGGCATCGCGGTCCTGGCCCTTGGCGATGCCGATGGCCACCACCCGGTCCTCGATGCCGAGATCGGCGAGGATCTTGCGCACCGCAGTCATCTGGCCCTGGCCACCGTCGATCAGGATGACATCGGGCCAGGCCGGGAAGCTGCCGGAGATATCGTCCTCCATATCGTCCGCCGAACCATCAGCCGCATCCCCAGCCGGGACATCGCCATGCTCCTTCAGCAGCCGCGAAAAACGTCGCTCCATCACCTCGCGCATCATGCCGAAATCGTCGCCAGGTGTGATCTCGGTCGAGCGGATGTTGAATTTCCGGTACTGGTTCTTCACGAACCCTTCCGGTCCGGCGACGACCATGGCGCCGACCGCGTTGGTGCCCATGATGTGTGAGTTGTCGTAAACCTCGATGCGCACCGGCGGCTTGGCCAGGCCGAATGTCTCGGCGAAACCCGCAAGCAGGCGTCCCTGGGTGGAGGTTTCAGCCAGCCGGCGTCCGAGCGCTTCGCGGGCATTCTGCAAAGCGTTGTCGGTCAGGTCCTTCTTCTCGCCGCGCTGCGGCACGGAGATCGCGACCTTGCGGCCAGCTCGGGTGGAGAGCGCCTCGGCCAGCAGTTCCTGATCCTCGACGCCATGCGACAGAAGAATGTTCCGCGGCGTCGGCTTGTCGTCATAGAACTGCGCCAGGAACGAACCCAACACCTCGGCTGCTTCCAACGCCGGATCGGCCTTGGGGAAATAGGCGCGGTTGCCCCAGTTCTGGCCGGTGCGGAAGAAGAACACCTGGATGCAGACCTGGCCGCCTTCCTGATGGATGGCGAAGACATCGGCTTCGTCGACGGTCGCCGGATTGATGCCTTGGTGGCTCTGCACATGCGACAGGGCCGCAAGTCGATCGCGATAGATCGCGGCGCGCTCGAAATCGAGAGCTTCCGACGCCTGCTGCATGGCGGCCGAGATTTCCGTCTTCACCTTCTGGCTGCGGCCGGACAAGAAGTCCTTCGCCTCGCCGACCAGTTCCGCATAGTCCTGATGCGAGACCTCGCCGGTGCAGGGACCAGCGCAGCGCTTGATCTGATAAAGCAGGCATGGCCGCGTGCGGTTCTCGTAGAACGAGTTGGTGCAACTCCTGAGCAGGAAGGCGCGCTGCAGGGAGTTGATGGTACGGCCAACGGCACCGGCCGAGGCAAACGGGCCGAAATAATCGCCTTTGCGCGAGCGCGCGCCGCGATGCTTGTAGATGCCCGGCGAGACATGATCGCCGGTCAAGAGAATGTAGGGAAACGACTTGTCGTCGCGCATCAGGACGTTGAATCGCGGCCGCAAGCGCTTGATAAGGTTGGCTTCGAGCAGCAGCGCTTCGATCTCGGTGCGGGTGACGACGAACTCCATCGTCGACGTCTCACGCACCATGCGGCCGATGCGGGTGGTGTGGAAGCGGCCTTGCGCGTAGTTGGTGACGCGCTTCTTCAGGCTGCGCGCCTTGCCGACATAGAGCACATCGCCGGCAGCGTTCATCATGCGGTAGACGCCGGGCGCGTTGGGAAGCCGCTTGACCAGCGTCTGGATCACCTCGGCGCCGATCATGCCTTCCGCGTCGCCGGCATGCGGGGTCCAGTCGATGGCGGTGAAGGCGACATCGGGACCGACGGTTTCAACGATCTCCTCGACCGCCTCGTCCTCGAGGTCGATATCGGGGGGCAGATCGTCGGCGCCGCCGCGCGGCTTGCTTTTGTGGTCTACAGGACTCATTCCGTCATGCCTGTCACATCGGGCGTCTGCCATGCAAGATGCTGGCCGCCATCAAGCGCGATCATCTGGCCGGTGACCGAGCGCGCTTCCCAGAGATAGCGGATCGTGGCGCCGAATTCCGGCAATTCCGGGCCGCGCTTGAGGACCAAGCCATCCACCTGTGCGGCAAAATCGCTGTCGTCCTGACGCGCGTTCTTCAGTGTCGGCCCCGGGCCGATGGCATTGACGCGGATGCTGGGGCCGAGCGCTTGCGCCATCATCTGGGTGGCCGTCCACAGCGTCGACTTGGACAGCGCATAGGAGAAGTAGCGCGGCGTCGGACGCCAGACGCGCTGGTCGATCATGTTGACGATCAGGCCCTCCTGCCCTGCCGGCAACGCCCGGGCGAAATTCTGCGCCAGCAGCGCGGGCGCTTTCACATGGACGGCAAAGTGCCGGTCCCAGGCCCGCCAGTCGAAATCCCGAACCGAATCGTCCTCGAACAGCGACGCATTGTTGACCAGCAGCGGGATGGGTCCGAGCGCTGCTTGCGCCTGGCCGACAAGATCGTCGACGGCGTCCATATCGGTCAGGTCGGCGGCGACCACGGCGGCGCGGCCACCTCCGGCGATGATTTTGGCAGCCAACGTATCGGCCTCGATGCGCGAGCGGTTGCAATGGATGGCGACGGCAAAACCGTGCGCGGCGAGATCCTCGACGATCGCCCTGCCGATCCGCCTGGCCCCGCCCGTCACCAGCGCCGTGACAGTGGCTTTGCTCATATGGTGTCAATCCTCAATTTCGGCCCGAAAAAGCGGTGCCGGCGAAATATGGCCCGGCATGCGTTAAATGGTGTTCGCACCTTGGGCAGCATTGTGGCGAAACGGCCGTTTGGACATCCCGGCCCGCCCTGGACTCGGGCGCGCACGACCGCAATATAGGGTGCTGGAGTCCTTGCACCAAGCGGTGTGCAGCGCAGCATGGGATGGTTCCTGCCATTTCGCTGTTGCGAAGATGCAACGTCAAGGTTCTGCCTCATTCGTGCCGGGGAATGACCCAAGTTCAGGTTCGCTTCAGCCGCATTTTGACACGACATTTGGAACCGACGAACGCCAGATCCGTTTCACCCCCCGGACGGGTAGATGGCGATCGTGAGAAACAAGCCTGTGTCCTGTGGCTTAAGGAGTAAAGAACAATGCAAGCCAATCTCAAATTCGCACGGCCGCTGGCCGTTGCGCTTGGGCTCTTCGCCCTCAGCGGAACTGCCTATGCTGCTGACGTGGTTTCGGAAGAGCCGCCGGCACCTGCGCCGATCGCTGAACTTCCGGTCGCTTCGTGGGCCGGCCCCTACGCCGGTCTCAACGTCGGCTATGGCTTCAGCGGCCGGACCAAAGAAAAGGATTTCGACGTTGAAACCGATACCAAGGGTTTCGTCGGCAGTGTCTTCGGCGGCTACCAGTGGCAGCAGGAGAACTTCGTCTACGGCGCTGAAGCCGAACTCGGCTACAACGGCGTCAAGGGCGACGACAACGGCATCGACTCCAAGGCCGGCTTTGAAGGTTCGCTGCGTGCCCGTCTCGGCTACGCGGTCAGCCCAGAAATCCTGCTCTATGGCACCGGCGGTCTCGCCGGCAGAAGCC
>NZ_RZQI01001061.1:0-1876 GCF_003998335.1 Mesorhizobium sp. M7A.F.Ca.CA.002.05.1.1
CGCCTGCTCGGCTCGATCGCCTCCTCGGCACCCTATCTGACGCGCAAGTTCATCGAACCGCGCTTGATCTTCAGGGAAAACGTCCCGGGGCAGTAATGCGAAATGGCTTGGCTAAACCGGGTTTCCGGATTTGTACGATAATTGGCACGGCAAATCTGCACAGCAGCTATGCAAGTTTCTTTGTTGCCGAATCGTTGGGCAACTCGTAGGTTCTGGTTGTCGGCCATCTACTCCTCCCAGATGCGATGCCGACGCTGAATGGGGTGCACCTCCTCCCGCGCCACATTCGAAAATCGAGCCCGCTGCCACCTCCTCCCGGCAGCGGGCTTTTTTCGTTTGGCCGACAGGGATGACGGCACAGCGACACCAAAGCGCGCCCAGTCATCACGCGATGAATGGCGCACATGGACAGGCGACAGGTCACCTCAACCGGCGGCGGCGCCCCTGAAAGAAACGATCAATCCTTCAGCCATGCGCACGAACTGCGTGCTCGGACCTTCCGACCCCACGGTCTGCACGCTAACCCGCGCGCCCTCGAGCAGAAGCGACAGCGTATCGGCGAGCAGTTCAGCCTGGCCGATGCCCGCATCCCGACATAGCGTCACAAGGCGCTCGCGCTGGGCTTCCTTGAGCTCCTTGATCACCAGCCTGGCCGGATGGTCCGGCTCGGTCAGCTCAGCGGCGGCGTTGGCCATGTCGCAGCCGCGCCCATCCGCATTGAGCATGGCAGCCGCCTTGCGAACCCAGGCATGCAGCTGGGCAAGCTTGTCACCAGGAAATTCGGCCTCGAACGCATCCCACATAGCGCCCGCCTTGGCCGCATTGGCGCGCAGGCATTCGACGATCAGTTCGTCCTTGGATTCGAAGTGACGATAGAGCGTCATCTTGTTCGTGCCGGCAGCTTCGGTGATGGCGTCGACGCCGACACCCTTGATGCCATGCTTGTGGAACATGTCGCGTGCCGTCTCCAGGATCCGATCCCGGGGACGAGAGCGCTCCACGATGCCGTCTGCCATCATGATCTCCTTTCGTTTCCAAAAAACCCTCGGCCACCTCTTGACTAGGGTGTTACCGGTCTGTAACTTCCAGAATGTTACTTACTGGTAACACCTATATCGTCCACCGTCAATAACAAGGCCGTGAACTGGCCCTGCCGACGAGAGGGACAAGAAACTGCCAATCATGCGGCCTCGGCCGGTGAAAAGATGAAAACGGTTCGCGAGCACGTGCTGCGAATCGACAGACAAGGAGCCGGCCAATGCCACAGCGCCGCGATCTTACCATAGATGAAGCCGTCCGGGATCCGATGATCCGGCTGGTCATGAGAGCCGATGGCGTCGACCCGCGCGCCTTCGAGACGATGCTGCGCTCGCTTGCCGATGCGCAGCGCAACGAGGTGCCGTTGCTGCATTCGCGGGACGACCTCGGTGACAAGCGCGGTCAAAGACTGTCCAGCGTCGCCAGCGCCTTCGGGCGGGCAAGAGCAGCCGGGGAGGCTTGCGTCTCGTGGTAAACTTTTTCATCCACCGTCCGATCTTCGCCTCGGCGATCGCCATCATCATGGTGCTCGCCGGGTCGATTTGTTATTTCCTGCTGCCCGTCTCGCAGTTTCCCGACATCACGCCGCCGCAGGTCGTGGTCAGCGCCCACTATCCAGGCGCCAGCGCGCAAGTGGTGGCCGATACGGTGACGACGCCGCTGGAGCAGCAGATCAACGGCGTGCAAGGCATGACCTACATGTCGTCGACGAGCTCCAATGACGGCTCCTCGACCATCACCATCACCTTCGATGTCGGCTATTCGCTGAGCACCGCCGCCGTCGACGTGCAGAACCGCGTCTCGCAGGCCGCCTCGTCGCTGCCGGCGATCGTCAACC
>NZ_RZQI01001062.1:0-1862 GCF_003998335.1 Mesorhizobium sp. M7A.F.Ca.CA.002.05.1.1
GTGCCAGCCTCCGCACCAGCGCGCTCATATTCGCCGGGCCGCCCTCGCGGAAATAGTCGAGCAGGCCGTCCAACTGCTCGCGCGGCAGCGTCGAGGCTTCGATCAGGCGCAGGTCCTCGTCGCGGCATTCGCCGGGCAGCAGCGCCAGTTTTATGCCGCGTTCGCGGGCAGTCGAGGCGAGCTGGTCGCAGCCGTAGCGCCACCAGTCGTAGCCGCCGAGGATGCGCACCAGGATGATCTTGGCGTGGCGGGCGACGCTGTCGACCCAGAGGTCGACGGACATCGGATGGCGCAGGTCACGCAGTGCGGCCAGCCGCATCGAGGGCAGGCGGCCGGCATCGGCCTTCCAGGCTGCCGCCAGTCCGGCGAGGTCGCTGTCGGTGAAGGACAGGGCCACGATATCCGCCGGCGTCTGCCGCAGATCGACCGGCTCGGCGAGGTCGTCGAGCGAGGCGGATGTCGTGGTGAGGATGTGCATCGCGACCCGTGTCCGAAATCAGCCGGCGAGTATACGCTCGATCGCCGGGCGGTTCAGCCCCTTCAGGCCGATGACGACGAGGCGCGAACGGCGGTCGTCCTGCGCGGTCCAGGCGCGGTCATAGTAATGATTGACGCGCGGCCCGACGGCCTGCAGCAAGAGCCGCATCGGCTTGCCGCCGACCTCGACGAAGCCTTTTACGCGCAGCACGTTCTCTTCTTCGGCGACGGTGGCGACGCGCTTCGCCAGTTCATCGGGATTGGCGATCGAGGCAATGTCGACAATGAAGGTGTCGAAGTCGTCATGCTCATGGTCGAACGCGCCGTCATGGTGGGACTTGCGGTTTTCGATGTCGTCCTCGACGGCCAGACCGAGCCCGAGCAGCACCGAGGGATCGACCTTGCCATGCGACGTCGGCACGATCTTCACCGCGCGGGCGGAGTGTTCGCCAATGATGGCGTTGGCGCGGGCGGTACCGGCGGCGTCCATCAGGTCGCTTTTCGACAGGATGATCAGGTCGGCACAGGCGATCTGGTCCTCGAACACTTCTTCCACCGGATCGTCATGGTCGAGCGTCTCGTCCCCGGCGCGCTGCGCCTGCAGGGCGTCCATGTCGTTGGCGACGCGGCCCTCGGCCAATGCCGGCCCGTCGACCACGGCGATGACGCCGTCGACTGTGACGCGGCTCTTCACGCTCGGCCATTGAAAGGCCTGGACCAGCGGCTTGGGCAGCGCCAGGCCCGATGTCTCGATCAGGATGTGGTCGACCCTCGGCGTCAGCGCGAGAATACGGTCGAGCGCCGGGACGAAATCGTCGGCGACGGTGCAGCAGATGCAGCCATTGGCCAGTTCGACGATATTTTCCTCCGGACAGGTGTCGATGCCGCAGCCCTTCAGGATCTCGCCGTCAATGCCGATGTCGCCGAATTCGTTGACGATGATGGCAATGCGCTTGCCGCCGGCGTTTTCCAGGAGATGGCGGACCAGCGTCGTCTTGCCGGCGCCGAGGAAGCCGGTGACGACGGTGCAGGGAACGCGGGAGAGGTTCGCAGGCGAATCTGGGGCAGTCATGGTCAGTCCTTCAGCATGTCGAGGGGAGGGATGCGGGCAACGAGGCCGCGCTTCAGGCTATCGGGACGGCCACGCCAGGGAATGAGACCGTCGGTCGAGGTGGCGAAAAGCTTGGCTCCGGTGACGAGGTCGGCGCCGCTGGTCTCGGTCAGGTCGCCAAAGACATAGCTCCAGCAGCCGTCGCGCAGGATGGCGGCGCTGAGGCGCCGCTTGCAATTGCCAAGGCATTCGACGCTGCGGATGCGGATGTCGTCGCCAGATGCGGCGCGGCGCGTATCCTCCGCCAGCAATTCGCCGGCGCGGGGATGGGCGT
>NZ_RZQI01001063.1:0-1862 GCF_003998335.1 Mesorhizobium sp. M7A.F.Ca.CA.002.05.1.1
CGCAAGGGCCTGCTCGAGGCGACCGGCCTTGGCCGCGACCGCCAGCGCCGTCGCCTGCAGCCCGACGCCTGAGCGCGATGCCTGAACCGCGCCCGCCGGCTCTCAACGACATCCGGCTGCGCAAGATCCTCGACGAGACGCTGGTTCCGCCGCACTGGCCCGACGGCTTTGTCATGCGCAGCTTCGAGCCCGGTGATGCGCTGCCCCTGCATGCGCTGTTGACCGAAGTGTTCGACGACGGCGCCGACGGTCCGTTCGATGAGTGGTGGCCGCGCATCGCCGACGATCCCGAATTCGACCCGGCACTGTGCTTCCTCGTCATCGACGCCAAGGGCCGGCTGGCGGCAGCGGCACTGTGCTGGACCCGCGCCTTCGTCAAGGATCTAGCCGTTCATCCCGAGGCTCGCGGCAAGGGCGTTGCCGAAGCGCTGATGTGGCACGCCTTCGCCGTTTTTCGCGAACGCGGCGCCGATCATGTCGACCTCAAGACCAACACGGTCGAGAATCCCACCGCCGTCCGGCTCTATGAGCGGCTGGGCATGATGCCTGTCGCCTGGGAAGGCTAGGGTGTGCTGATATTCAGGTGATGCCGGCCTGCAAATGATGGCTTCCTGCGCTTCCGGTGCTCACGTACCCAAAAGTACGCTCCGCTCCGGTTCTCGGAAACCACCATTTTCGACTCGGCCTGACCTGAATCTCAACACACCCTGATGGGTGTCGCCCCACGCAGGAACGGCGCGATTTGGGAACCCAAAAGCGCCGCTTCGCATTCAATGGGAGGTGAGGGCCTGACAAGCTGCCGGCGGGTGGGAGGATTTTCGGCGGCCGGCTGCGGAGGGACATTCACCATTATGAAACTCTCTCGCGCATTCCTGGCGCTCGGCGTCACTGCCATCCTGGCTGGCACGCCGGCGCGGGCCGTCGAGCTGTCGATGGTGTCGGGCGATACCGGCGACGGCATCAAGGTGCTGCGCGAGATCCTCGACCGTTACGAGAAAGACAGCGGCAACAAGGTCAGCATCGTCGTCATGCCGACGTCCGGGACCGACCAGTTCGGCCAGTACCGGCTTTGGCTCGCCGCCGGAAACAGTGACATCGACGTCTACCAGACGGACGTGATCTGGGCACCGCAGCTCGCCAGTCAGCTCGTGGATCTGACCGCAGCGACCAAGGACGTCGTGGCCGAGCATTTTCCATCGATCATCCAGTCACAGACCGTCAACGGCAAGCTCGTCGCCTTGCCGATCTTCACCGATGCGCCGGCGCTCTACTACCGCAAGGATCTCCTCGACAAATATGGCGCCAAGGTGCCGGCCACCTGGAAGGAACTGGCGGACACCGCCAGGCTGGTCATGGACAAGGAGCGTGCGGCTGGCAATCGGGATATCTGGGGCTTCGTCTTCCAGGGCAACGCCTATGAGGGGCTGACCTGCGACGCGCTCGAATGGGTGATGTCGAATGGCGGCGGCCAGATCATCGAGCCGGACGGTTCCATCTCCATCAACAATCCAAAAGCGGCGGCGGTGCTCGATATGATCAAGGGCTGGGTCGGGACCATCGCGCCGCCCGGCGTACTCGCCTACCAGGAAGAGGAATCGCGCGGCGTCTGGCAGACAGGCAATGCGGTGTTCATGCGCAACTGGCCCTATGCCTATGCGCTCGGCAACGGCGAGGGCTCGCCGATCAAGGACAAGTTCGACGTGGCACCGCTGCCGGCCGGCACGGGCGACGGCGCGCGCCCGGTCGCGACCCTGGGCGGCTGGAATCTCGCCGTCTCCAAACATTCGAAGCATCCGGATGCCGCGATCGGGCTGGTCAAGTTCATCGCTTCGCCCGCGATGCAGAAATACCGCGCGCTGAAG
>NZ_RZQI01001064.1:0-1851 GCF_003998335.1 Mesorhizobium sp. M7A.F.Ca.CA.002.05.1.1
GCCGGCGACAGATGCAGTTCCTGCATCATGCCGGGCAGGATCGGCGTGTAGACGAAACGGCCGATGCCCATGGCAATCGCCATGGCAATCATGCCGGCGAAGGCGAAACGCAGCGCTGTCGAGGTGGCCGATGTCATTGCACTGCACAATAAGTGCAGGGATCGCTGAAACAATCGCCATCTGTTGGGCCAGTGCGTGCGCGGGACGCGGTGCTCGCCTCGACTTTCCCCAAGCCGAACGCTTCGCGCCTGCTCAGCAGCGACCGCCGGCGCGTAGCGGAGCCGTTTCGTGCACTGTCCGCCGTGCCGTCAGCCTGAACGGCACATCGCCCAGTTCGCGCTCCGACATGGTGTTCAGCACCGGATGCGAAAGCGGATCGATCAGCCATCTCTGCGCCTCGCCGTCCGGGCGCGGCTCATACGGCCTGCTCGCAGTGAAAAAGACCTTCAGCGACGACGACAAAATCCCTAACATTTCCGGCTCCACAGGTCTGTCTCTCCCGACAAAATCTGCCGTTTCGATATGCCTATCAATTGAGATTTCAGCCGGATCAGTTTAGAAAAACTCAATGGCCATGCTCAACCGCGTCCATCTCAACGGCCTCCGCGCCGTCGAAACCGTTGCCCGTCTCGGATCGCTGGCGGCGGCGGCCGGTGAGCTCAACGTTTCCGTCAGCGCCGTCAGCCAGCAGATCAGCCGTACCGAAAAACAGCTCGGCCAGGCGCTGTTCGAGCGAACGGCGAGCGGTCTGGTGCTGACCGAATTCGGCGCCGTCTTCGCGGCCCGCCTCGGTGCTGGATTTCGTGAGCTTTCCCAGGCCGTGGCCCTGGCCGACGAGGCTACGCAATGCACATTGGTGGTTTCGGTGGCGCCGGCCTTTGCCTCGAAGTGGCTGTTGCCCAGACTATCTCGCCACTTCGACCGGCATCCCAAAGTGCTGCTGCGCATCGACGCTTCGGTGCGGCTGGCCAATCTCGATCACTCGGACATCGACATCGCCATCCGGCTCGGCGACGGCAAATGGCCGGGCGGACGCACGGAACTGCTCTTGGCGCAGGAAGTCTTCCCGGTCTGCGCGCCGGCGATCGCCCAAAAACTGAAGTCGATCGAGGATCTTGCCCAGACCTGCGCGATCACCGACGAGCGGGCAATGATCAACTGGGAAAGCTGGTTCGAGACAGCAGGCGTTCCGCCTGTCACCTTCCTCAAGGGTGCGCGTTTCACCGACCCGATGCTGTGCCTGGAATCGGCGATTGCCGGCCATGGCGTGATGCTGGGCTGGCAATTGCTTGCCGCGGATGCGCTGACCGACGGGCGGCTGGTGGCGCCTTTCGGAATCCGCGCCCAGAGCGGGCTCGGCTATTGGCTGGTGACCTCGTCCGTCAAGGCGGAAAGCCGCAAGGTCCGTGATTTCAAGGTCTGGATCAGGGAAGAGATCGAGGCAACCATGGCGCGGTTCGGGTCCGTAAACCCAGAACCCGCCGGCGCGATCGCGGTGGAAAGGACGGAGGCACCGAGCTATGTAGAGTCGGACATCAAACTACGACAGGCAGGATCATGACCACACATTCGCGCGGCGTTTCCGCATCGATCGACCCGGTGAAGCTCGACAGGCTGGCGGAAGTCGCCATCAAGGTCGGACTGCAATTGCAGCCGGGGCAGGATCTGGTGCTGACTTCGTCGATCGCGGCACTGCCGTTGACCAGGCGGATCGTCGAGCACGCCTACAAGGCCGGCGCCGGGCTGGTGACGCCGATCTTCAACGACGACGAGATGACGCTGGCCCGCTACCGCTTCGGCGCCGATGCGAGCTTCGACCGCGCCGCCGGCTGGCTCTATGAAGGCATGGCG
>NZ_RZQI01001065.1:0-1848 GCF_003998335.1 Mesorhizobium sp. M7A.F.Ca.CA.002.05.1.1
ACTACGAGCTCGTCTGGCGCGACCGGCCGAGCCATGTCTTCCTGACCCGCGACGACAGGCTTATCGAAACGCTGCGCGGCTCGATCAAGTCGGCGGTCGGCAAGGAGCCGACGCTGTCGACCTCCGGTGGAACGTCCGACGCGCGTTTCATCAAGGACTATTGTCCGGTGGTCGAGTTCGGGCTGGTCGGCAAGACAATGCATATGGTCGACGAGCGCGTCGCCATTGCCGATTTGGAAACGCTGACGCAAATCTACCAGCGCTTCATAGAAGACTGGTTCGGACAGGGCTGAACAGCATGCTTTCGGCGGACGAAACCCAAGCTTCGCTGACGGGCGCCTGGCGATTGATGCTCGGCAAGGCCGACGGCCTGCGCCTGCTCGACCTGTCGGCCGACGGCTTCTGGAATTCCTTCTTCGCCATTGTCGTTGCTGCACCGGCGCTGATCGTCGGCTGGGTCGGCATCGCCAACGAACTCGGCGATCCCGACGCCTTCGCGGGCCGCTTCAGCATGCTGGTGCGCCTGGCGACGGTCGACATCGGCTCCTGGGTGCTGCCGCTGATTGCGCTCGCCCTGATCGCGCCGCGCGCCGGCATAGGCGGCCGCTTCGTCCACTACGTCGTCGCCAGCAACTGGGCTTCGGCCATCACCGCCTGGCTGATGCTGCCCTCGGCGCTGATCCGGCTTTTCCTGTCGTCCGCAAGCCAGGCTGCGAGTCTTGTGTCGCTGTTCCTGTTTGCCCTGTCGATGGTGCTGACCTGGCGCATGACCAACGCCACGATCGGCAGGGGCGCATCGGTCGGCACCGCCGTTTTCGTCGGCATGTTCATCGCCTCGCTGCTGGTGCTGTTCGGCCTGCAGACGCTGCTCGGCATCACCGTGCCGGACGATGCCGGAGTTCAGAGCCTGTCCGGGCTCGTCTCGACTGGATAATCGACACCGGTGAGAAACAGCCCGTCGGGTGGCGCCACCTGTCCGCAGGCGGCGCGGTCGTGCGCCTCGAGCGCCGTTTTCAGGTCGGCCGCAGTCCAGCCGCCGTCGCCGACGCGCTTGAGCGAGCCGACCATCGAACGTACCTGATTGTGCAGGAACGAGCGCGCCGAAGCCCTGACCTCGATCATGTCGCCCTGTCGGCTCACATCGAGCCGTTCCAGCGTCCTGATCGGGCTGTTGGCCTGGCACTGGGTCGAGCGGAAGGTGGTGAAATCATGCCGTCCCAGCAGGACTTTCGCCGCTTCGTGCATGGCGCCGGCGTCGAGCCGCTTCGGCACCCACCAGACCTTGCCCTTGTCGAGCGCGGCCGGGGCACGGCGGTTCAGGATGCGGTAGAGATAGTGGCGGCCGATGGCCGAGAAGCGGGCGTCGAAGCTGTCGGAGACGACCGTCGCTTTCAGGATGGCGATGCGCGCCCCGGCCGCCTGCAGATGGGCGTTGACTGCATCGCGCACCTTGTCGCCCGGCCACGCCTTGGCGAGGTCGGCATGCGCCACCTGCGCGGTCGCATGGACGCCGGCATCGGTGCGGCCGGCGGCGCGCAGCCGGATCGCTTCGCCGCAGAATTTTTCGATCGCCCGCTCGATCGCCTGTTGCACCGAAGGCTGATCCGCCTGGTGCTGCCAGCCGGCAAACAGACTGCCATCATATTCGATGTCGAGGCGAAAACGCGGCATGCCGGGCGGCTATACGCTCTCGCCTACGCGGCGAGAGCGGTGAAGGCGGAGGCGTAGACCAGTGTGCCGGCCTCAGGCGCGTCGCCCCAGGCCAGCGCCTGCAGCGCTTCGCCCTGGTATTCGCTCTCGAAGTTCTCGGCACGCGTGTGGCTATATCCGAAACGCCCGTAATAGATG
>NZ_RZQI01001066.1:0-1845 GCF_003998335.1 Mesorhizobium sp. M7A.F.Ca.CA.002.05.1.1
TTCCTGGTCCTGCTGCTTTCAGGGGCCGTCGGCGGGCTGGCCGGCGGCGTCGAGACGCTCGGCGTCCATCACCGCTTCATGGAAGGATTTGCCCCCGGTTTCGGCTTCGACGGGCTGATCGCCGCCCTGCTTGCCAATGGCTCGCCCGTCGCCACCATCTTCACCGCACTGTTCTTCGGCGCCCTGCGCAACGGATCGCTGCTGCTCGAGGTCGACACCAGCGCGTCGCGCGAAATCATCACCGTGATCCAGGCGCTGATCATCCTCAGCGTGTCGGCCCAGGTGCTGGTGAGAAAGCGTGGCGACAGCCAGGCAGGGGAGCGGCGATGGAAATTCTAGACAAGCTCATCAACGTCGCGCTGATCGCGGCGACGCTTCGCACCACCGCGCCCATCCTTCTGGTCGCGCTTGGCGGCTCGTTCACCACCAAGGCCGGCATCTTCAACATCGGCCTCGAGGGGCAGATGCTGGTCGGCGCCTTCTTCGCCGTCCTCGGGTCGATCTGGACCGGTTCCGCGCTGGCGGGGGTCGCCTGCGGCGTCGCGGCGGCGCTCGTCTTCGCCCTGGTTTTTGCTGTCCTGGTGGTGAGCTTCAAGGCCAATGAAGTGGTCGTCGGGCTGGCCCTCAACATCCTGGCCGGCGGCATGACAATCTCGCTGATGAAAGCGATCTTCGGCACGCGCGGCTCGATCGTCGGTCACGGCATCGTCGGCCTGCCGAAAGTCCAGCTGCCCGGTGCCCGCGACCTTCTCGGCTCGTGGGCGCCGCTGATCTCCGGCTTCACGCCGCTCGTCTATGTCGCCTTCATCGCGGTGCCGCTGCTGGTCGTCTGCTATACCAGGACGCGGCTCGGCCTCTATATCCGCGTCGTCGGCGAAAAACCGGAAGCCGCCGAGGCGCTTGGCATCTCGATCACCCGCGTCCGCTACATCGCATCGCTGCTTTGCGGATTGCTGGCGGGCCTCGCCGGCGCTCATCTGTCGCTCGGCTACATCACCATGTTCACCGAAAACATGTCGTCGGGCCGCGGTTTCATGGCGGTGGCGATCCTGATCTTTTCCAATGGCGATCCGCTGAAGGTGCTGGCCGGCTGCCTGCTGTTCGGCTTCGCCGATGCTTTTTCGTTGCGCCTGCAGACGTTCGGCTATCCCTCCTATCTGGTTCTCACCGTCCCCTATGTCGTCGCGCTGATCGCATTGTTCGCGCTGTCCTACCGGGCGCGTCCGAGGATTATCGCGGAGACGCTGGAATCGATGCGCAAGCTGCTGTCGGTCGACAAGAACACTGAAGCCGGCGGCAAAAATCCCCAGTGAAGGAAGCCTTTATGGAACGCATAATCCTCGACGTGGATTCGGCCGGCGACGATATTCTCGCCGTGCTGTTTGCGGCGATCAATCCGAAGCTGCGGCTCGAGGGCGTGACCACCGTGACCGGTGCCGCCGGCCCGATCGAGCAGGTCACCAATGTCGTCCTCAACACGCTGACGCTCGCCGGGCGTGACGATATCCCGGTTCACGCCGGCGCGTGGCGGCCGATCGTCGGCAACGCCAAGGCCGATATGGAAGCGCCGGTGCATTTCGAAAAGCGGCTTGTTGCCCGTTTCGGCGATCGCCTGAAGAAGTTCAACCCGCCGGCGCCGACGCCGGTGCGGCAGGCCACACCGGGACATGCGGTCGATTTCATCATCGGCACGGTCATGGCCAATCCGGGCGAGATCACGCTGGTGACGACCGGTCCGCTGACCAACGCGGCGATGGCGCTGTTGCAGGAGCCGGGATTGACCGGTGCACTGAAGCGGCTGATCGTGCTCGGCGGCAATTTCCAGACGCCGGGCAACATCACACC
>NZ_RZQI01001067.1:0-1841 GCF_003998335.1 Mesorhizobium sp. M7A.F.Ca.CA.002.05.1.1
GAGGTTTGGCCCCGATACTCGGCCACGTCCTCGGCGCGCTGCCCGACCCTCGGCGTTGCGCGGACCACGCTTTGATCGGCGGCGCTGCGCTGGAGCGAGCGCAACCTCTTTTCAAGTTCGACGGCCCGCTCCTGCGCGGCGGCGGCGCAATCGCCGAGAACGCCGCGCTGATGCTCGAGCGTGGACAGCCGCACCTGCAGGTCCTGCTGCACCAGCATCTGCGCAGACAGTTTGCCGGTCAGTCTTTCGTTGTGGAGCTGGTAATCCGCGACCTTGGAACGAAGCAGCATGGCGGCCTGTTGCAAGCTGGCGAGCCGCGATGCAACGTCCTCACGCGCCTGCTCTGCGGCTTGCCTGGCGATGATCTCGTCGCGAAATTGCCCCGACACGCGCGCCAGGTTCCGGCCCAGACGCTCGACCTCGACATTCGCTTCGAGGAACCGCGTTGCGCGCTGGCCGGCATGCCTGTCCGCTTGCGCAATGGTCTGCCGTGCCCTGTTGAGTTGGACTTCCAGGTCGGCAATGGTCTTGCTCGCGATCGATAGCTCGCGCGATTTTCGCCCAAGCTCTTTCGAGGTGCGATCCTGCAAGCGCTGCAGCTTCGCCACCTCTTCCTGCAATTCCCATTTGTCGGTATCGGGAGCGTCGGCATCGTGCGTTTGCGCATCAAGCCTGCCCACATCGTGGTCAACCAACGACCACGCCGAGTCGTCACCGGCACGTGGATCCAGCCTGTCGTTGGACAAGGGCGAGGAGCCGCGCATGGCGCGGGCCTGGCTCGAGCCCGTCCGGGCCGAAGTCGAGCCGAGGGAGGCGGCCAGCGTGTCTGACTGGGCCAATCCGGTCACGGGCTCCTCTTCGAAGAGAGGCAAAGCTTGATACGTTGCGGCTCGAATGCTTCGAATCAGTTCGTCGAAGTCTTCGTCGGCCCTTCGGACAACGGCGCTATCCTCCGCACTGATGTGCCGGGCGCCGTTGGCCTCATGATTCAGCGACATTTCTCTCTCATCGCTACCGAATCACTAGATTATCGTGAATTAAGAACAAGAATGCGAGTAGGTTTTATCGGCTTTCACTGGAAATTTCTGCGAGAAATCTCGTTTTTTTATAAGCAGAGATCAATATTCGCGTTTGCCTGCTGGCAACCGAAGTAAACTCCCGGTCACCCACCCGTCAAATATTGCAGCGAAGATGTGCCATTCTCCAGAACCGCACCCTGCCTTTTCTCAGCGCCGCCCCAACAGGCTCTTCATGCGGTTGCGCAGCAGGCGGGCCATGTTGCGGGTCTCGCGGTAGAGGTGCAGTTGCGAGGCGGCCTGGCGGGTGAGGCGGTCGGCATCCGGCGCCAGGCCGATCACCAGCGTGCCCATCGGCTTGCGCTCCGCCCATAGCCGGCTCATCACCGGATGGTCGGGCACCGCGCAGGAATCGGTCATCATGATGTTGGGATCGTCGAGATGCTGCCTGGTCACCTCGATCATCAGCAGCGTGCCGGGCGAATAGCTGGCCAGCGTCTCGTCATAGGCCGTCTTCCAGGTATAGGCGATGCCGGCTTCGACGAAGACGATCAGGCAGGCGATGGTGCGGCCGTCGAGCGTCAGCGAATGGATGCGGCACATGTCCTGTTCGGCCAGCCGGTGCACGGCTTCGCGGGCGAAGGCGGCGCGGAAGCGGTCGATCGCCATGGCGGTGCGTTCGCGGCCTTTCCAGCCGGCCGCTTCCAGCGACAGGAAGCCTTCGATGGCATGGCGGATGTCTTCGGGGCCGCGCGCCACGACATGCTCAAGCTTGCCAAGGTCGCCAAGGCGCCGCTTCAGGCGGCGGAACTCGCGATAATGGTG
>NZ_RZQI01001068.1:0-1840 GCF_003998335.1 Mesorhizobium sp. M7A.F.Ca.CA.002.05.1.1
GCGCGACCAGATCCAGGTCGCCGGGTCATCGACCGTGTTACCTTATGCCAAGATTGTCGCCGAGCAGTTCGGCGAAACATTCACCAACTTCAAGACCCCGGTCGTCGAATCCGGCGGCAGCGGCGCGGGCATCAAGGAATTCTGCAAGGGCGTCGGCGAAGACACGATCGACATCGCCAATTCGTCGCGTCCGATCAAGGCGGACGAACTCAAGTCCTGCGCCGACGCCGGCGTGAAGGAAGTCCAGGAAGTCCGGATCGGCTATGACGGCATCGTCTTCGCCACCGACATCAAGGGCCCGGATTGGGCGCTGGTTCCCGCCGACATCTACAAGGCGCTGGCAGCCAAGCTGGTCGTCGACGGCAAGCTCGTCGACAATCCGAACACCAAGTGGAGCCAGGTCAATCCGAAGCTGCCCGACTGGGACATCGCCGCCTACATTCCGGGCGAAAAGCATGGCACGCGCGAAGTGTTCGAGACCAAGCTTCTCGATGCCGGCTGTGACAAGGCTGCTCTCAAGGCCGCCGGCATTGCCGACGACAAGGAAATCGGCAAAACCTGCATCGCCATCCGCAAGGACGGCAAGGCCGTCGACATCGATGGCGACTATACCGAGACGCTCGCCCGCATCGACTCCAACAAGACCGGCGTCGGCGTGTTTGGCCTCGCCTTCTATGAGAACAATGCCGACAAGCTGAAGGTCGCCACCGTGGAAGACGTCGTGCCTTCGACCGAGACGATCGCCAGCGGCAAGTATCCCGTCTCGCGCCCGCTGTTCTTCTACGTCAAGAAGGCGCATCTGGGCGTCGTTCCCGGCCTCAAGGAATATGTCGAGTTCTTCCTTGACGACCAGATGGTTGGCCCGGAAAGCCCGCTCGCCGAATACGGCCTCGTTGCTGCTCCGGATGCCGAGCGTCAGGCCCAGCGTGACGCTTTCGCCGCCGGAAAGTCGATGTAATCAGCTGCCGAACCGGGGTGCGGGCCAAATCCCGCGCCCCGGTTTCATCGCAGGCCGCAATGGCGGCTGCGTAAGAATTTCTCTTGGGGTGGGTCCATGTCGTCCTTGCTCGTACTGGCCATCGTCGTTGCCGTCGGCCTGGTTGCCTTTTTCATCGGTCGGCAACGTGCCGCGGCCCAGGACAATGGCAAGGTCAAGCCGCATTCGCGCGCCCACTATCATGGCTGGTGGGCCTTCCTGCTCGCCGTTCTGCCTGCTCTTTTGCTGCTTGCCGTCTGGACCGTCGGGTCTTCCGTCTATCTTGACCGACACATTCACACTGCCTTGCCCGAGCGCACCGTCGACAGCAAGGTTGCCAGTGAGGCACTGGATGTCAGCCTCGTAAAGAGCCTCGCCAGGGGCCTGCGCAAACTCGATGCCGGCACACTGGCCGCAATGCCTGCCAGCTTTGCCGAGCTGCAGCCGCTGCTCGCCGCCAAGGGTGTGGCACTGGCGAGCGACACGCAGGATTACATGATCCCGATCGCCGTCGAGGCGAACAAGGTCCAGGACCGGCTCGGCCTGTTCGGCGCCATTGTCATTCTCGTTTCCTCGATCGCCGGCGCCTTCTATGCGCTCAGGCAGATCGAGCCGCGCGCCAGGGCCCGCAACAATGTCGAGAGGCTGATGCTGTGGGGGCTGCTTGCCGCCTCCACCATCGCCATCCTGACAACCATCGGCATCGTGCTTTCGATGCTGTTCCAGACGATCACCTTCTTCGAAAGCGTCTCGCCGATGAGTTTCTTCTTCGGCACCGTCTGGGATCCGCGTTTTGCCGCTGCCGGTTCGGGCGGCAGCCAGGGCCAATTCGGCCTGATCCCGCTTCTTGCGGGCACGCTCTAC
>NZ_RZQI01001069.1:0-1839 GCF_003998335.1 Mesorhizobium sp. M7A.F.Ca.CA.002.05.1.1
GCGCCAGGCACTGGCGCATGTGCCGCACAAATGCCCGATTGATGTGAGGATCACAAGTTGAGGAAGTTTCCGGCGCCGACTTTTCATCTTTCGCCCGCTCGTCTACCAGTGGAGCCATCATGTTGAGCCGACCCAGATCGACGATTGCCCAGGCAGCGCGCGTCTTCGCGACGCTTTCGCTTGGCGTTGCCGTTGCAATGGCGAGTTCGGTCAGCGCCTTTGCCCAGAACGTGCCGGTGGTGCGCGACGCCGAGATCGAGGCGCTGGTTCGCGATTACGCGCGGCCGATCTTCAGGGCGGCTGGCCTGGCGAATGACGGCATCGACATCGTTCTGGTCAATGACCAGAGTTTCAACGCCTTCGTCACCGGGCGCCGGCTGTTCATCAACACCGGCGCGCTGATGACGGCTGAAACGCCCAACGAGATCATCGGCGTCATCGCCCACGAAGCCGGTCATATCGCCGGCGGCCACCAGCAGAAACTCCGCGACCAGCTTGAACGCGCCAAGACGATGGCCATCATCGCGACGCTGCTGGGTGCCGGTGCCATGGTCGCCGGCGCGACAACCAATAGCCGCGGCCTTGCCGGTGCGGGCGTGGGCGTAGCCGCCGGCGGCGGCGAGATGGCACAGCGCAGCATCCTCGCCTACCAGCGCACCGAGGAGATGACGGCCGACCGCTCGGCGATCACCTATCTCAACGCCACCGGCCAGTCCGGCATGGGCATGCTGAAGACGTTTCACCGCTTCCAGACTGCGCTGTCGCTCTCGGGCGCGCAAGTCGATCCCTACCGGATCAGCCATCCGATGCCGCGGGATCGTATCTCCAATCTCGAAGTGCTGGTGAAACAGAGCCCCAATGTCGACAGGCCGGACCCGCCCGCGCTGCAGCAGCGCCATGACATGGTGCGGGTGAAGATCGCCGTCTACATGGAAGGCCAGGCGGCTGCGTCGCGGCTGATGCGAAAGATGCAAGGGACCCTCGCCGCGCTATATGGCGACGCCCAGTCGACCTACCTGTTCGGCAACATCGCCGCCGCGCTCGCCAAGACCAATGCACTGATCAAGGCGCAGCCCAAGAACGCTTACTTCCAGGAACTGCGCGGCGACATCCTGATGAAGGCAAACAAACCCAAGGAAGCCGCGGACGCCTACGCCAAGGCGGTCAGCCTCGATTCGGCGCGGTCCGGTCTGCTGCCGGTGTCCATGGGCCAGGCGCTGATGGCCGTCGGCACGCCCGACTCTCTGAAAAAAGCCGTCGTGCAGATCAACAACGGCCTCGGGCGCGACAAGGAAAATTCAGCCGGGTATCGCTATCTGGCACAGGCCTACGGTGAGTTGGGTGACATACCGGGCGCCGAACTTGCCACCGCCGAAAGCCATTTCTATTCCGGCAACTACAAGGATGCGAAGATTTTCGCCATGCGGGCGCAGCAGCAGATGAAACGCGGCGAGCCGCGCTGGCTTCGCGCCCAGGATATCATAAACTACAAGCCGTCAACCAAGATCAAGTGAACCTTCCGGCCGCGCGCCACGACATAGCCAGACCGGAAAACAGGTAGAAGGAACAGGAACGATGAAAAAGGCACTGCTGCTGGGCACCACGGGGGTTGCGGTCGCCCTGGCCATGCTGGCTTTCGGATTCGTTGCCGGAAACCCGCAGATCGCCAAGGCCGGTACCGCACAGCCGGTCGAGACCGCGGCGGCCGATACCAAGATCGACCGCACCGAGGTCGAAGGCATCATCCGCGACTATTTGTTGAAAAACCCGGAAGTCCTCCTGGAAGTCCAGGACGCGCTTGAGGCCAAGCAGAAGGAAGAGCAGCGCATCGCTCATCTC
>NZ_RZQI01001070.1:0-1838 GCF_003998335.1 Mesorhizobium sp. M7A.F.Ca.CA.002.05.1.1
GGATCATGGCAAAGAAGCCGTCCACGCCGAGATGGTCGTAGAGCGGGCCGGACGCCAGCGTCACCACCGCCATGAAGAAGCCGTTGGAGAAATAGGCAATGCCTTGCGCGGCACCTGTCCGCTCCTCGGAGACGGTTTCGCCGATCATCTTCTGCAGGCCGATCAGCCCAAGCGCCACCGAGACCGAGTGCAGCGACTGGACACCGAAGAAACCGGGAATGCCGAGGCCGAGCGGCCAGACCAGCGGAAAGGCGATCCAGCGCACGATGGAGCCGATCCCCGCCATCACCATGATCGACACGACGGAGAACCGGTCAAAAAAGCGGGTGAACATCATGAACATGCAGACTTCCGACACCACGCCCCAAGCCCATAAGAGACCGACAACCGAATCGCTGAGGCCGATCGATTTCCAGTAGATGGAGACGAAACCGTAGAGGAATGCGTGGCTGGCGGTGATGACGCCGACACCGACGGAAAAATACAGGAAATACGGGTTGAGAAGCTTCGGCGCCGAATGCTGGATATCAGTGGCCGACAGCGGTGAGGCGCGCCGCGGACGGCCTAGACGCGGCGCCAGCAGGCCGGCGGCAAGGGCCGCGGCAAACGCCGCCAGAATGATAACCGGAACGGCCTGCGAGCCGGTTGCCGACAGAATGAAGCCGCCGGCGACATTGGCGCAGAGATAGGAGATCGAGCCCCATTTGCGCATGCTTGTGTAGTTCGAACCGAAGCGGCGGACACCCGAAAGCGCCAGCGAATCGGCGATCGGCGAATGCGGCGTCCAGACAATGGTCAGCGCCAGTGAGACCGCCAGCACCATCGCATAGGTCGATGGCAGGAAATAGCCTGCCGACAGGAGCAGTGATGCAGCCATCAGCGCGACATAGACATCGGCGCGGTCCCTGGCACGGTCGGCCAACGCGGTCAGTAACGGCGTCGTCACCACGCGCAGGAACATCGGCGCCGCCAGAATGACGGCGATCTGCTCGGCGTGAAAACCCTTGGCCTGCAGCCACAGTGGAAAATAAGGCAAATGCGTTCCGAGCGGCACGTACAGCGTCGCGAAGATCAGGCTCATGCGCAGTTCGAAATGGCGCGGCTTGACGAGTTGTTCGGGCGAGAGCTGCGGCAGGGCCATGAATCGATCCAATCGCGCTGTATTCGACCGGACGGCAACGCGTATCGATCCCTTAACATGGACGAAAACCGGACGAAACCGGTTGGACTAATTGATCGATTCCGAAGCCCGAAAAAGACTTCGGACTATGCCGCCTGCCCTACCCGGTCCGCGATGAGCAACGGGACAAAGGGCTCGTCCGGCGCTTCTGGCAGCACCTGCGCCCAGGTCAGGATTTCCATGCGGCCGTCAAAATGCTCGACCACGGCCGTGCAGCTTTCCACCCAGTCGCCGGTGTTGATGTACTGGACATCGCCAAAATTCTCGATGACGGCATGATGGATGTGGCCGCAAATGACGCCGTCGACGTGTGAACGACGCGCCTCATCCGCAAGCATGGTCTGGAACGAGCCGATGAAGTTCACCGCTTTCTTGACGTTGTGCTTGGCCCAGGACGAAAACGACCAATACGGCAGGCCGAGCAGTTGCCGCAGCCGCGTCACCACGCGATTGACCAGCATGGCCGCGTCATAGGCGTGATCACCGAGATAGGCGAGCCAGCGCGCATTGTGGACCACGGTGTCGAACTGGTCGCCATGGATGACGAGCAGGCGCTTGCCGTCGGCGGTCTCGTGGATGGCACGGTCGGCGACGACGATGCCGCCGAAATGCACGCCCTGGAACTGGCGGGCGAACTCGTCATGGTTGCCGGCGATGT
>NZ_RZQI01000106.1:0-11030 GCF_003998335.1 Mesorhizobium sp. M7A.F.Ca.CA.002.05.1.1
CTCTCGTACAGGTAATATCGATTTGCCCTCGCCCCGTACTCCTTCGATGCCCTACAGAATTGCCATCAGCACCCAATTTGCCTTCATTCAGCGACTTCCCGGCCGCTCGAAGATGCGGCGGCTGATATCGGCGGACGCCGCCCAGCCGGCTTCGGCCAGATAGCGGACCGGCGCGCGGCCGCACAGTTCCCACAGCACCGTTCGCCGCTGTGGCCACCGCAGCGACGGCAGCCATGGCGCGATGACCATGCTGAGCAGATCCTCATTGCCGATGCGCGACAGGATCCTGGTCGCGCGCTGCGACAGCAGCGTGCCAGCGCCGCCGAGTAGCACATCGGCGGCGCGCAGGCCAAGCAGCAGCGTGTCGTCCAAACCTTGTACGGTTGCGGCATCGAGCAAACGCTGCTGATCCCCCTCGTCGAGGCGGGCGGCGCTGGCACCGATATCACAGACGTAGCCCGCGCAGGGTTCCCGGTTGAAAAGTGCCTTGGCGACGCTGATGCAGGACAAAAGCAAAGTATCGGCCACCGAGGTGAACGGCACCGTCGCACCGGCGATTTCGACCTGTCGCTTGCGCCGCAGAAACCCGTCCGCGTCGCGCGGGCTTGGCGAGCCGGGCTGCTGGAGGCGGTAATGGAGATCTACCGTGGACGACCTCGGCCCGTCGTCCCGGGTCATGTGCTGTTCGCCGAGGAAGCGGACCCACCAGACGGAGTTCGACTTGCCTGATACCTCATAACCGATCTGGCGAAGCGCATCACGCGCCCTGAAAAATCCGAGCGGCGAAACAAGGATGTCGACATCGCCGGACGGCTTCATGAAGTGGTCGTCGTAGAGAAGCTGCTGCTGGAACGGACCCTTCAGAAAAACAAAATCGATCTCGCTGGCGCGCAGCACATCATGGACCGCCATGGAATCCATGATGCAGGACGCGTTCATCGAAACCGTCCTCCTGCGGTAGGTGTCGAGCCATCGGAAAAGCTCAGGCGGCCTCTCAAGCGCGGGTGCGCGCGAAAGGGCCTTGAGGACAAAGGTGGCGACCTTGTTCAGCCTGGCGATGTCGGCAATTTTGGCACCGTCCAGATCACGCATCGAAATGTCGCCCGCGCCGGCGTGCGGCCCGGCAAAATACAATCGCAGGCAGGCCTGTACGTAGGCCACCTCGTCGGCACAGCCGGCGGCGCGCAATCGTTCGTATGAGCCGTCAGGCAAGGCCATTTAGCGCACAATCTCCCAAGAAAGCGGTTTGCGCGAACACTTATGCTGCACGTGCGAAGCAAACATCACCAAAAACCTCGATGCCGTAAAGCCTTTCCTTTTGCAGTGCGAATTTTTGCAACCGAAGCGTCTATCGAGATCGCGTCGGAAAGAAGTGAGAACCGCGGCTGAAATATCCTTGCCAGGTCTTTTAGCCGATCCGCGGCCGAATTTTCCAAACCGAAAATTCTTTCCATTAGCGAAGCCTAAAAATAAGCACAAAACAAACGATTTATGCAAGCAAAATCATATGCTTAAAGAATCAGCACAGGCGCTGCCATCATGCCCAAGGAATCGGCTAAAAAGTGACAAGTTTTAGGCATGGCCGCTCATGTCCTGACGCCAGCAACGTAATTGATTAACGGAAGGTAAAACAGTCTTGACTCATAAATGCTGCCGTGCAGCTATTGCATTGCAGCATAAAAGTGCTGACGGCACTCGACAGGCCGTTTCCAGTCCTAAATCGGAGAGTAAAATGGAACAGAATGTTGAAAAGCATGAATACGAGACACCAAGCCTGACGGTTCATGGTTCGATTGAGACCATCACCCAGGGTGGCGGCGGCAACACGGCGATCGACGCGTCGTTCCCCGCGCACACGCCGATCGGCGACCTGACGTTCTCCTGAGACTTATAGCCGTTTCCAGAGTGACATTTTGGGACTCTGGATTCAAAAGCAGACGTAAGAGGGGTCGGGGGGCCAGCCTCCCGACTTCTCCTGCGCCAACCGGAGATGTCGAAGCGTTTTGTCAGTGAGGTGCGGGGATGAACGGGAAGCAATCCGACCATGATCTGGCCGACCACGATAGCGTGAGTGCGACCAAGGATGCCGTGGCCTGCGAGTTCGGCGATGGCTTGGCGCTGCTCAATCTCAAATCCAATGTCTACTACAGCCTGAATGGCGTCGGCGCCTTCATCTGGGATTTGATCCAGGAGCCCCGGTCGATCGGCGACATCCGCAGCGCCGTGCTTGCGCGCTATAATGTCGACCCGGTGCGCTGCCAGGCCGATGTCGACGCATTGCTGAAGGGCCTGACTGATAATGGGCTTGCGAGACGGCATCATGAGGCACTTGTCTAAACCGGCCCAGCACAAGACGCTGGTTTCGCAGGCCATAGTTTCGCGGGCCCTGGTTTCGCGGGCCACGGCTTTACGGCAGGAACCCGCGAGGGAAACAGGCCTCAAGCAGTCGAAGCGCGGCGAAAGCCGGCACGGGCTGGTCAGGATTTTCTCCCTGAGCGGCTCGGAAATGATCTTCCTTGGCCATTGCCTGCTGGTGGTGGCGACAGTTCGGCTGGGGCTGACGCTGCTGTCCTACAATCGTGTACGCAGCCTGGTGACGCGCCTAGACGCGCGGCAGTGCGCTTCAATGGGCGAACTGCGGCGTGTCGCCTGGGGCGTTGCCGCCGCGGCCCGTTTCGTCCCTTACGCTACGTGCCTGACCCAGGCGCTCTCCGGCCAGTATATTCTCGCCCGCCAAGGCAATGAATCGACGATACGCATCGGCATCGAACGTGGTACGGGCGAGCAGTTGAAAGCACATGCCTGGCTGGTCAGCGACAACCATATCGTGCTTGGCGGATCGATCGACGGCTTCGCCCATCTCGTCGACCACGGCAGCCGATGAGCGGCGTCGCTGGAATCCTGCTGCGCGGAGCACACGCACCGGCGGTCGCGGCGGCAGACATTCAGCAAATGCTGGCGCGCATGCGCCATCGCGGTCCTGACGGCAGTTCTTGGTGGCTGGACACCAGCATCGCCCTTGGCCACGCCTGGCTCAACACATCGGATGAGGTCGGCCCAGGCCCTTTGACGATGGCTGGCGGCCGGCTCGCCATCACCGCCGATTGCCGGCTGGACAACCGTGACGAGTTGCTGGCCAGGCTCGGTATCCGCGACCAGTCGGTGGCCGACGCGATGGTGCTGATGCGGGCCTATCTGCGTTGGGGCGAAGCCTGTCCGGAGCATCTGCAAGGCGATTTCGCGTTCGCCATCTGGGATGACGAGCGGCAATCGCTGTTTTGCGCGCGCGATCATTTTGGCGTCAAGCCGTTCTACTACCACGCGGCGGACCGGCGTTTTGCCTTCGCGTCCGAGATCGGGCCGATCCTGGGCGTCGAAGGTATCCGCGCACGTGTCAGCGAGCGCCAGATCTCCGGCTTCCTGGCCGGGCTTCCCGACGACCCGCAGTCGACCCCCTACAGCGATATATTCAGCCTGCCGGCCCGCCACAGCCTGACCGTCACCGCGCAACAGGTGATGTTGCGTCGATACTGGCAGATCGAGCCGTCGGCGCGGCCCTTGCGGTCGGATGCATCGGAGGAATTCGCCCATCTGTTCTCGCAATCGGTGCGCAACCGCATGCGAGGGACCTCGGCAGTCGGCGCAATGCTGAGCGGCGGCCTCGATTCCTCATCTATCGCCTGTGTCGCCGGCCTGCAGAATGCCGCTGCGCGCAAGCCGAAGCTGCCGACCTTCTCGCTGGTTTTCGAGAAGGGCTCGCCGATGGACGAGCGGCCCTTCATCGATGCCGTTCTCGACCAGCAGAAGGTCGACGCGACACTGATCCCGGTCGGCAACTATGCCCCATTCGCCGAATTCGAACGCGTGCTGGAAGAACAGGAAGGAACGTTCCTGGCGCCGGGCCTGACGCTCACCCGCGGTGTCTACCGGACTGCCGGCGCCAAGGGCATCAAGGTGCTGCTGGACGGCCATGGCGGCGACGAGGTCGTTTCCCAAGGCCATGGTCACCTGCACGAGCTTGCGAATGGCGGCCGATGGATGGATCTGTGGCGCGAGGTCCGCAGCGCCTCCAATACCTATGGCGACAGCACGCTTGGCCTTTATCTCCAGTTCCTGACCCTCTACGGGCCGGCCTGGCGCATCGCCAAGCTGAGGCATCTGGCCAACCGTGCCCTGAACAGGATCCGCAAGCCCGCGCACGTGCAGCGCGCACGAAGCTGGCGCGACCTGATCAATCCGGACCTTGCCAAGCGCACCGAGCTTGTCGACCGGTTTCACCGGGCCGGCTATATGCCGCCCGGCGTTCAGGCCAGCGACGCCTTGAGCCATCGCTGGATCCTGTCGAACGGCTATGTCCCGCATGCTTTCGAGGTTCTCGACAAGGCCGCCGCCAATTTCGGCGTCGAGCCGCGATACCCATTCTGGGACAAGCCGCTGGTCGAGTTCTGCCTGGCATTGCCGGGCGAGGAGAAGCTGAGCCACGGCTTTGGTCGCTATGTGCTGCGTCGCGCCATGCAAGGCGTATTGCCGGAGGCGGTGCAGTGGCGACGCGACAAGATCGACTTCACCGCCAATCTCGTCAACGGCATGCTGCGCAATCATCGCGACCTCCTGGAACAGCTGCTGGTCTCGGATGCAGGCCGCATCGCGCCTTATGTCAATCTGCCGCAAGTGAGTGCTGCCTATGCGCGACTGCTGCGCCAGCCCGATCAGGCAGCCCCCCTGGATGTCCAGTATGTCTGGCGCTCGGCCTCGCTGTCGCTCTGGCTGCGGCAACTCCCGCACGGCGGGAGCCCCACGTGATGCCGCGCAACGAGCCGATGGCCGCATACAGTGATAATCCCCGTCCGCATGGCCGGGCAATGCGAGAACGCCGCTTCTACCGCGCCTATGGTCTGACCATCGCGTCGGAGGTGATGTTACCCGAACTGCAGCCGGCGCCGCCCGGGGCGGCGGATGTCGTGATCGCCGTCGGCGCGATCGACCTGCCAAAGCCGGCGCCCGAAGCCGCGACCGACTTTCGCTTCGAGGCGGACCGGCAATATCTGGCCTGGCATGCCGTGGGCGCGTTCCTGATCACCGATTCCAACCGTATCGACATTGAACCGGCGCCCGGCGTCGACGACGCGCTGCTGGCGTTTCCGCTGCTCGGCCCGGTCATGGCGCTGCTCTTGCACCGGCGCGGCCTGCTTGTCCTGCATGCCAGCGCCATCGCCGCCGCCGGCACGAGCGCCATCTTCATGGGTGACAAGGGTGCCGGCAAGTCGACGACCGCAAGTGCGATGATCCGGGCCGGGCATCGACTGCTTACCGATGACGTGGTGGCGCTGGACCTCGCCAATCCGAGTGAGCCAATGACCGTTCCGGGCTTTCCGCAGATCAAGCTGGCGGCCGACGCCGCGGCGGCGATCTCGCTCGGGGAAGCGGAAGTGCGGCCGCAAGTGCATCCGGCGATCGACAAGATGCAGCATCGCCTGAACGGTGACTTTTCGGGCGACAAGGTGCCGGCGACCAGGATCTATATCCTCAAGCGCGGCGAAAGGGCTGGCATCACGCCCTTGCCCGCCATTGCCGCCCTGCCGGCCATCATCAAATTCTCCTATGTGACGCGCTTCGGCCGCGCGGCCCTCCCCGACGACTTCGCGGCGGCGCATCTTCGGCAATGTTCATGGATTGCCAACCATATCGGCGTGCGGCGGCTGGAAGTCCCGACGGGCCTGGACAGGATCGGTGAAGCCGTGGAACTGATCGAAAAGGATCTGTCGGCTGGCAGCCGGCGGTCGTAAGCGCAACCATGTCGAAGCCCCCAACCCTTCGCCTGTCGCTGTTTCGAGAAATTGCCGCATTCGGCGCCGCCATTGCCCGGATCGGCGGCCGGCGAACATGGACGGCGCTTTTCTTCCTCATCCTCGGCAGCCTGACCGAGGGCATCTCCATCCTGCTGCTCATCCCGCTGCTGCATCTGGTCGGACGCGCCGACCAGGATTTCGCTGTTCGGCTGCCCAACAATGATTTCGTGCGCTGGCTGGTGCCTGACGGCACGCTGCAACTGACGACCGTGCTTTGCATGCTGGTCGGGCTTGTTGCAGCGCAGGCGGCGTTCAATCGCTTCAAGTCGGTCTACATGGCCAAATTGCTGTTCGATTTCGTCAACCGCGTTCGCATGAACCTGTTCGAAAGCATCGGCAAGGCGCGCTGGGGCGTTTTTACCCGCATGCGCAGTTCCGACCTCGATCATGCCCTGACCGGCGACATCGACCGCGTCCAGGGCGCGGCGTTCTCACTGCTGATGCTGGTGCAGATCGCCGTTCTTCTGGCTGGCTATCTCCTGGTTTCCATGTTCATCTCGCCGGTCATGACGCTGTTTGCCGTCGTCATCGGCATGCTGATGTTCGTGGCGCTGCAGCCCTTCCGGACACGGGCCACTGCCTTCGGCCGTGTGCTGACCGCCAATCGACAGGATCAGTACCGGACGGTCTCGGAATTTCTCGGCGGCATCAAGGTGGCCAAGAGCCTGAACGTCGAGGACAGCTATTTCGCGCAGCTGCGGTCGACGCTTGAGAAGATGAAGGCCGACAACATCGACTATGTGCGCAACAGCACCATCGGCACCGCGGTATTCCAAGTGGCGAGCGTGGTGGGCCTGAGCCTGTTCATCTATGTGGCTTTGGTTCGCTTCAACCTGTCGCTGGCCGAGATCGTCGTCCTGCTCCTGGTCTTCATGCGCATCGCGCCGCGCTTCATGGACATGCAGACGCAAGCCCAGCAAGTGCTGATCAACCTGCCCGCCTTTACGGCAATGCGCAGCCTGCAGGCACGTTTCGATGCCGAACGCGAACCAGGCCATACCGAGTTCGCCGACGCCGGGACACTCTCCCTCAATACGGGATTGAATATTCGCGGTGTCTCCTTCGCCTATGGAGATGCTGGCGACAAGGTGGTGGTGAGCGGCATCACCTTCGGCCTGCCGGCCGGCAAGGTCACCGCCCTGATCGGCCCGTCCGGATCGGGCAAGAGCACGATCGCCGATATGCTGCTTGGCCTGCTGGAGCCCACCACCGGCATGATGCTTGTCGACGGCGTCGAGATTGATGCCAGCAATCGCCGTCGCTGGCGCGACCAGGTGGCCTATGTGCCGCAGGACGTGTTCCTCCTGCACGACACGATCGCGGCGAACCTGCGCCTTGCCGCGCCACGGGCCAGCGATGGCGACCTGTGGGCCGCGCTGCATCAGGCGCACGCCGGCGAGTTTGTCGAACGGCTCGACCTCAGGCTCGAGACGGTGGTCGGCGATCGCGGCGTGCGGCTCTCGGGCGGCGAACGCCAGCGCATCGCGCTCGCGCGCGCGCTGCTGCGCAAGCCGTCACTGCTCATCCTGGACGAGGCGACCAGCGCGCTCGACTGGCAGAACCAGTCGCTGATCGCCAGGTCGATCGACGGATTGCGCGGCACGATGACGATCCTGACCATCGCGCACCGGCCGTCGATGATTGCCTTCGCCGACTGGGTGGTGGCGATGGAAAACGGCCGTATCGTCGAGGTCGGCCAATATCAGCGGCTGAAGGAAAAAACCGGCAGCCGGTTGTCGAGGATGCTGTCGGGGGAACAGTCAGAGGGCGAACCCGCCGATGTCGCGTGAGCCGGCGACCAAGACGCGCCGAAACCGATTCACGCGGCGCCTAGTCTCTTGTTTCGAAGCATGCCTACAAACCGGGGGCAGGTTTGAGCAATCTGCATCAATGCAGGCCGCGCCTGGCACCGCCCAGCTTCTCGCTTTCGGCGACCTCTGGTGCGTTCAGTTTGCGCTCGGCGTCACGGGCTATGTCGGCAGGCGTCGGCGCGCTCCTGGCGATCATGGTGTAGATGAGCACGAAATAGCCGGCCTGAATGATCACGGCGCAGATGATGACGCGCACCAATATCGTGCCTATCGACGCTCCGCCCAGCCAGGACCAGCCGACGACGATCGCCAGAGCGAAAATCATCCCGAGGATGAATTTTGGAAGTGCCATACCCAACAGCCCATAAACCGGCTCGGGTATTATCACGATTGCCCCACCCGAGCGCCGTCCCTTGTCATGTGGGCTTGTTAAGGTCGCCCACTCTCGACCGGTTGCTTCCGGCCTTTTCCACCTGTCGCCACCGTGACAGGTATAATTTGCAATTCTATTAAGGCGAGCAATAGGCGGCAAGGGCAACTTCGGATATTTTTGATCGAGCTTTTGCGATCGACTCTGCCATGCTGCAATGCACGCAACGGGAGCTAAGCCGATCTCCTCTCCTCGGCATTTTTCAGTAAGATAGACAATATTAAGTAGTATTTTATACGGTTTTCACCAAGCATCAGGGCATGATAAAGCACTAATTTGCAGCTTGCCTTGGCAAATAGGTAGGTCCGCCTAAAAACCGCCCCACAAAGGCCTCTATTTTTTCGGCCGTGCCCATTTATTGTCACAAATGTGCTAAATACGCCGAAATTTGTGCATGACAAGCTTATTATTTAGTCAATTCATGACGTGACTATTTCAATGGGGTGGTAAATTGTGTGTTGCGCTGCAACATTTTTTTGGTATCGTGCGCTGAACCATTCGTTCAACGCATGGAGTTTACGGCATGAGGGACGTTGCCAAGTCGGCCACGGCGAGCTTTTCGCAGGCTGACATCGATTTTCCGCCACCGATCGGCGGCTTGCTCAAACGCAGCTTCGATATCGCCGGTTCACTGATTGGACTGATCGCACTCAGCCCGCTGTTTGTCATGATAGCGCTGCTGGTCAAGTTTTCCGACGGCGGCTCGATTTTCTACGGTCACAGGCGAATTGGACGCGGCGGGCGGATTTTTCCTTGCCTGAAGTTCCGCACCATGGTTCCGGACGGCGACAGGGTATTGGCAACCTATCTCGCCACCAACCCGGATGCCAACGCGGAATGGATCGCCACCCGCAAGCTGAAGAACGATCCGCGCGTTACCCGTGTCGGAGCTGTGCTGAGGAAACTCAGCCTCGACGAGCTGCCGCAGATCATCAACATCCTGCAGGGCGACATGAGCCTTGTCGGCCCTCGTCCGGTCGTGCGCGACGAGCTGGAGATCTATGGCACGTCCGCCGTCTATTACCTGAAATCCCGCCCGGGCCTGACTGGCCTGTGGCAAGTCAGCGGCCGCAACGATGTGTCCTATGACAGCCGCGTCGCCTTCGATCGCCACTATGTCGAGAACTGGTCGCTGTTCGAGGACGTTCGCATCATCATCAAGACCGTCCCGGCCGTCTGGATGTCGCGTGGTTCTTACTGACCGGCCGGTGGCCAATGCCAGACATTGGCATCGGCCATTCGACGCAAGCTCATCGGGCGATGGGGCTATAGCGGATCGGAACGTTGAGTTGAAAACAGATTTGTTCGAAGCCTTTCGCAGCGGCCCGGATTCCGGCCGGCTGCGGCGGGCGCGTTTGCTGGCCACATGCCTTGCCTTGGCGCTCGTCGTCCCGCACATCGCCGCCGCCGGCGACTATCGCCTCGGCTCGCAAGACAAGCTTACCATCCGCGTCGCCGAATGGCAGACAGTCGAAGGCACATTTCGTGATTGGTCGGCGGTGAATGGCGAGTACACGGTCGGTCCATCCGGTACGCTGTCGGTGCCGTTCGCCGGCGAGTTGCCGGCATCCGGCAAGACCACGTCCGAAATCGCGGCGGCGATCGGCGAGGCGCTGCAGAAAAAGCTCGCTTTGTCGGACCGACCGGAAGCCTCGGTCGAGATGGCGCAGTTCCGGCCATTCTACATTTCGGGCGAAGTCCAGAACCCAGGCCAATTTCCCTATGTCCCGGACCTGACGGTGTTGAAGGCAATCAGCGTCGCCGGCGGCATCAGGCGCAACGCCGACTACGGCCCCCAGCTCGGCAAGGACCTGGTCACCGCCAAGGGCATGTTCGACATCTCCGACGACCAGCGCATTCGACTGATCGTCAGGCGCGCCCGCATCGATGCGGATATGGCCGGCAAGGCGAGTTTCGACGTGCCGAAGGAGGTCGAGGGCGATCCGAGACTGCCAGCCATCGTGGCGGACGAGATGACGATTCTGACGGCCGACCAAAAGGCGCTGAAGCTGAAACTCGAGGCGCTCGACGACCTGAAGGGGGTTTTGGAATCTGAAATCGAGTCGCTGCAGAAGAAGATCGTCAATCAGCAGCAGCAGGTCGACTTGGCGCAGCAGCAACTCGCCAGCATCGGTCCGCTGGCGCAAAAAGGCCTGATCGCCAATGCCCGACTGCTGGATTCGCGCCAGTCCGTGGCCGACCTGCAGGGCAAGATCCTGGACTACGAAACCGCCATCCTCACCGCCAAGCAGGCGATCAGCAAGGCGAAGCAGGATGCTATCGATGCCCAGAACACCTTGAGTTCAAGTCTCGCCACTGACCGGCAGCAGACCGAGGCCGACCTGAACGAGGCCGCGTTGAAGGTGAACATGCAGAAAGGCCTGATAGCCCAGGCCAGCGATCCCGCGATGGCGGCCGCTATGACAAATGATCAGCAGCCGACCCTGCTCTATTCACTGGTGCGCAATGTCGACGGCAAGACCACCGAAATAGCCGCCAAGGAAGAAACCCCGGTGCTGCCCGGCGATGTGATCAAGATCAAGCTGGCGCCGCTGGCCAGCCAATAGACCGACTTCCAACACGATCCAGTGTTTCGAGCCAGAGCCTCACCCGACAATCGGGATGAGGCTCTGGCTCAGTTGTTTGAACATCTCCCTACGGAAACCATAATAGCGGTCTCGGGATCGAGGCTTCCCGTCCGAGCACATGCTTGCTCAAAAAGGAAGGCCGCTCCCTTCAGCCCGCGAGATGATAATTTATGAGGGACCGGCGCCCGCCGGATGGCCGGCATACCGAGGCCAGTCAGTCTCGCCCCCGGCCGCGTCAGCCGGCTCCAGAGCCGGTGACCGCCGCCTGCGGGTAACGGGCAGCCGCGCCAGCTTGAAGAAGCTGAAATACATCAGGAAAGAACCCATGATGTAGGGGTTGAGTATCTCGACC
>NZ_RZQI01001071.1:0-1836 GCF_003998335.1 Mesorhizobium sp. M7A.F.Ca.CA.002.05.1.1
GGGAAGAGGAATGGAGCTTCAGCTCAACGGCAAGGTGGCGCTGGTCACCGGCTCGACGCAAGGCATCGGCCGCGCCATCGCCGAGACGCTGGCGCGCTGCGGCGCCGGCGGCCTGCTCGTCACCGGGCGCGAGAAGACCCGCGGCGATGCCGTGGCGGAAGAGCTTTCGCGGCTCGGCACGCCGACAGTCTTCGTCGCCGCGGACCTCGCCGACCCGGCGGCCCCTGCCCTTTTGACGCAAGCCTGCATCGAGCGCTTCGGCCGCATCGATGCGCTGGTCAACGCCGCAGGGCTGACCGACCGGGCCTCGTTCCTCGACGCCGATCTCGACGGCTGGGCCTCGCTGTTCGCGGTCAACGCGCGGGCACCGTTCTTCCTCATGCAGGCGGCCATCGCCGACATGAAGAAGCGTGGCCAGGGCGGCGCCATCGTCAACATCCTGTCGATCAACGCCCATTGCGGCTCGCCGGAACTCGCCGTCTATTCCGCCAGCAAGGGCGCGCTGGCCACGCTGACCAAAAACGCCGCCAACGCCCATCGCTTCGATCGCATCCGCGTCAACGGCATCAATGTCGGCTGGACCGACACGCCGGCCGAACGTGTCATGCAGGCCGACACGTTGGGCAACGGGCCGGGCTGGCTCGATGCCGCCAACGCCTCGCAACCCTTCGGCCGCCTGTTCTCGACGAGCGACATCGCCAACCTCGCCGTCTTCCTGCTTTCGGATGCTGCCGGGCCGATAACCGGCACGCTCGTCGACCAGGAACAGTGGGTGATCGGGGCGAATCGGTGAGCGCCATCGAAACGCATGCGCCCTGCATGACGCATTTCGGCGTCGGCACCGTTGCCGTCAGAAGTTGGTCGCGATGACGGTGACTGAAAAAACCTATCGCCCATTCGCTCAAAGCACCCGCGCCGCTTCACAGCGCCAGGCTCTCCTGCTCCACCTCTTCGGCATTCGGATCTCCCGGTGCGGTGGCCCAGGCCAATTCGACCAGCGTCACGGTGCGCCAGCCTGTCCCGTCGAGTTGGCAGACGATGAGGCCCTGCTCCTCGATATAGGTCAAGAGGCGCCGGGCGCGGCGCAGCGAGTGCGAGCCGTAGGCGCGGGCGATCGCGGCGTCGCTCGGGCATGGCCAGCCCTCTTTCGCCGCACGGGCGATCATCATGAACACGCCCTGCATGTCGTCGGGCAGCAGCGACGCGCGGACGGAAACGTCCCGCCACGCGTCATCCTGCGTCGTCTCGGAACCAAGGCCGGCACGGGCGCGCGTCAGCATGCGGCGGAACTCCGGCAGGTCCGGCACGACCGACGCGAGGCCTTCTATGCGGCAGCGGACCACGAATTCCTGATAGAGCACCCCGATCACGCGAAAACCCGCATCGGGCTGCGCCAGGATGGCGCGCAGCACACGGTCGACGCGCTCACGACGCTCGGCCAGATCCTCGGCGCTGATTTGCGGCTCCGCCGGCTCGGGGCGCATTTCCAGTGCCGCCGATTTGGCCGCCATCAGCTGGTCGAGCAGGTCCGGCGACGCCGGGCGGCGCGGCGTGCGCACCGTCTCGGGCGGCGGCGCCGCCAGGATGATCGCGCGTGCATCTTCCAGCGCGGATTCCGGCATTGCCATGAGCCGCGGCGTGCCGTTGCGCGGGCTGGTGTCGGTCGGGCCGATGCGCAGCCCCAGCGGACGGCGCGACAGCGCCGGGCCGAGCGCCATGAACTGCCCGCGTTCCAGATCGCGGAACGCTTCCGCCTGGCGTCTCTCCATGCCCAAAAGATCGGCGGCACGCGCCATGTCGATATCGAGGAAGGTGCGGCCCATGAGAAAATTGGAC
>NZ_RZQI01001072.1:0-1834 GCF_003998335.1 Mesorhizobium sp. M7A.F.Ca.CA.002.05.1.1
ATGTTGGACAGCGTCAGCCCGGCGAACATCAGCGCGATGGCGCTGGCGCGTTTGTTGCGCGGCACCAGGCTGGCGGCAACGACCGAGCCGATGCCGAAGAAGGCGCCATGGCCGAAAGCGGTGAAAACGCGCGCGGCCATCAGCGTCCAGTAGTTGGGCGAGATGGCGCAAAACAGATTGCCGATGACGAACAGGACGGCCAGCCCGACCAGCACAGGCTTACGCGGCAAATGCGCGGTGGCCATCGCCACGATCGGCGCGCCGAAGACGACGCCCAGCGCATATCCGGTAACCAGCAGGCCGGCAGAAGGGATCGATACGCCGAGGTCGGCTGCGACCTCGGGCAGCAGGCCCATGATCACGAATTCGGTGGTACCGATGCAGAAGGACGCAATGGCAAGCGCAAGGATCGGCAAGGGCATGGGGCGTCCAGACTGAATCGGTTCAAATTGAGACTGCGCGAAGGACGCCACCGTGCGCAAGCTGCATTGCTGCATCGCAGCGATGCAGAAAAGGAAGAGCTTTGAAATGGGTCGCTAACAGGCTGTCAAACCAGCGGCTTCAATTCCTGGGCAATGGTTGGCAACAGCTCCGAGACATTCGGGTGGATGTGCACGGCACGCGCCAGCGTGTCGACGGGCGCCTTGGCGTACATCAGGTCGAGTACGCTATGGATAACCTCGTCGCCGCCGGGGCCGAGCACCGAGCAGCCGAGGATCTGCCTGGTGTCGGCGTCGACCAGGATCCTCATGAAGCCCTGCGTCTCGCCCTTTTCGATAGCGCGGCCGACGCGGGTCATCGGCCGCTGGCCGACCAGCGCGCGACGGCCGGATTTCTTCACCGCGGCCTCGGTCATGCCGCAGCGGCCGAGCGGTGGGTCGATGTAGAGCGCATAGGCTTCGATGCGATCACTGACCTTGCGCGGATCGTTGTCCAGCAGGTTGGCGGCGACGATCTCGTAGTCGTTGTAGGAGGTGTGGGTGAAGGCGCCCCTGCCGTTGCAGTCGCCCATCGCCCAGATGCCGGGCACGCTGCTGCGCAACTGGTCGTCTACAGAGACGAAGCCGCGCTTGTCGACCTCCACGCCAGCCCTCTCCAGGCCGAGGTCATCGGTGTTGGGCGTCCGCCCCAGAGCCAGCAGCACGTGCGAGCCGACCGCCGGCGGTTTGCCGGCGGAGAAGGTTACGGCAATGTCCTGGCCCTGTCTGGCGAAAGCGATGTCGTCGGCGCCGACATGGACCGTGATGCCCTCGTTTTCGAGGATCGACAGGATGGCGGCGGAGACATCCTCGTCCTCGCGGCCGGTCAGGCGTGGGCTCTTCTCGATGACGGTAACTTCGCTACCGAAGCGGCGGAACATCTGTGCGAATTCGAGCGAGATGTAGCTGCCGCCGACGACGATGAGATGGCGCGGCAGCACGTCGAGATCCATCATCGAGGAATTGGTCAGATAGTCGATGTCGTGGATGCCAGGCAGGTCTGGGACCGAGGCTCGGCCGCCGGTGTTGAGGAAGATCTTTTCGGCGGTCAGCAGATCGTCGCCGACGCGCACCGTGTTGGCGGATTCGAAACGCGCATGGCCGCGATAGAGGGTGCATTTGTCCATGCCGGCAATCCAGGTCTCGAGATTGGTGCGGGCGTCGATCGTCACCTTGTCCTTGCGCGCCTTGATCCTGGCATAGTCGACGCCGACGGGGCCACTGAGCGTCACGCCATAGTCGGCGGCGCGGCGCGCAAGATGCGCGGCGTAGGCGCTGGCGACCATGGTCTTGGTCGGCATGCAGCCGGTGTTGACGCAGGTGCCGCCGACCAGCTTGCGCTCGATCAGCGCCAC
>NZ_RZQI01001073.1:0-1828 GCF_003998335.1 Mesorhizobium sp. M7A.F.Ca.CA.002.05.1.1
TGGAGCGCAAAAACGGAGCAGCTCTTCGGCTGCTGAAAACCAACTGACTTTCCCATCTTCAAGCAGCGAAAGCTGTTCTGGGAAGCGTGCAAGCGCGACCAGCGCATTGCCGAAGGTATCGACGACTGTCGCCTGCCCGGCAAAGAGCAGGAATACGATGTTTGCAACGGCATCGTCTCTCAGCCAGCGGCCAGCCTCGACTTCGGCAAGCATCTGAGCTGAAATACCGTTTGGGCGCACAGTACCGTGTTCTATCACGCTGGATACCCATGCCTCCAACCGGCGGCAGGCATCGTTTGCGTCTTCGTCTACGCCGCCGGCCCTTATTTCCAGGGCGTTGGCCATAAGCTGTGCGTCGGCGCCAATCCGCCAGGGATCGTCCATGTCAATACCAAGGATCTGTTCCAGGGCTGAAAACGATAGCGGCAGGCCTATATCACGAACCGCGTCGAACTCCGGTTTTTGTACAGCTGCCTGCGTAAGTTCCGACGCTTTGGCCGCAAGCCGGTCGAATAGCCCGTTGCTGGAGGAAAAGCTTAGCGAACCAGCCAATGGGCGGCGCAGGCGCATGTGCCGTGGCGGGTCGGACAGCAGCATGGAACGGGTCAACAGGTCCAGGGCCGGATTGGCGCTGATCTTTTGCCTGACCTCCTGATAGGCGCCCGGCGGTGCCTGCAGCAACAGCGGGTGTTTCAAGGCCTGGGAAACAAGCGCATGGCTGAACACGTAGAAGGCTTCACCGACCTCGGGATAAGGAGGTTTGCCCCAACTGGCGCCTCCTGAACTCCGACGACGGGCGAATTCGGGAAACGCATCGCTGCCATGGGCGATGGGGTCAAATAGATCAGCCTGATCTGTCATCGGGCAAGATCGACAGCAAAGATAACGCGAAATCCGCCGGAACTCATGTCTTCAGGTAGAAAATCGGACGCGAGATGTAGAAATTCGCACCGGAGAACACGGTTATAGAACCGCAGTAGCGGATCCCTCGTTATGGATTCCACCGAAGGCATGACACCGGTCCGATGCCAATCGTCGATGGTCCGACGAAATTCCGGATCCGGCCGAACCTTGTCGGGCAACTCGTCCTGTGCTCCCGCGTAGGACGGGCAACGTCCGTCGCCGACCAACCAACGCGCACCGACCTGCCGTCCATAGTCAGACATTTGCGACAACAGGCGGCGTGCCATGTCGGTGCCGCGGAATTCGGGTCGCACACCAAGATTGTACACGTAGAGTGACCGTGCAGGTCGGCTCCTGGCAAGCGAAGAGTAGGCGGAGAAGGTCTTGGGGAACCTTCCCGTATCGTGCGGATCTTGGCTGGTTTCCACGAAGCAGATCGCGCCGGCAACAAGGTTCTCAACCATGGCCAGGATCATTGTATGCCCGAGCGAAAGCCGGTGGTGAATTGTTTTTTCGCTGGCACCGAGTCGTCCCCAGGCCGCGGCCTCCATCGCGGCCATGCCCGGAACGTCGTCTGCCATAAGCTGTTGAAATACGATCATCTTCATCGTCGAAAGGCGGCTCGTAATTGCGATATCGAATCGATAATTTTCTGATACCAGCTGTTGATGAGTGCATGAGTAGGGGCGGGTTGTCTCATGATCTTCTATGTTTGCCATCGCTTGCATGCCTATACCCTGGCAAGCCTGCTACTCTATTTTCGAACAGATTTGCAGGGTTCTGTGCGCTTTGTCCCCTATGACGAACGGGAGCATCTGCTTGAGATTTCCAGAGGCACCGTTCTTTGGACGGATTTGGACCGACTGAGCGAAGCAGAGATTGAAGCATGCTCCAATCTCAGCCAGCGGATGAAGTCGCAGCAGCC
>NZ_RZQI01001074.1:0-1828 GCF_003998335.1 Mesorhizobium sp. M7A.F.Ca.CA.002.05.1.1
GTTCATGGCCGGCACGATGATCACCGTGCCGCTGACTTGCTTGGGATCGAGGGTCCTGGCGAGATCGTAGAGGGCCAGCGGCCCCTCATACTCGTCGCCATGGTTGCCGCCGGTCAGCAGCGCTGCCGGCCCGTTGCCGTTGCGGATGACGCAGATCGGGATCATAACCGAGCCCCACGCGGAATCGTCGCGGCTGTAGGGCAAGCGCAGGAAACCGTGCTGAATGCCGTCGCGGTCGAAATCGACGGTCGGCGCGATCGGCGACGGGCGGGTGCTGGACATCGGGCTCAATCCTTCACCACCAGCTTGCGCGGCACATTGGCCAGGCACTCCACACCGGTTTCGGTGATCAGGATGGACTCGGTGATCTCCAGTCCCATCGTTTCCAGCCACAGGCCGGTCATGAAATGGAAGGTCATGCCGGGCTTGAGCTCGGTGCGGTCGCCGGGACGCAGGCTCATCGTGCGCTCGCCCCAGTCCGGCGGATAGGACAGGCCGATCGAGTAGCCGGTGCGGTTGTCCTTGACGATACCGTATCGCTTGAGGACACCGAAGAAGGCGTTGGCGATGTCCTCGCAGGCGTTGCCGGGTTTCGCGGCAGCCAGCCCGGCTTCCATACCTTCCAGCGTCGCCTTCTCGGCATCGAGGAATTCCTGCGTCGGCTTGCCTAGGAAGACGGTGCGCGACAGCGGGCAGTGATAGCGGTTGTAGCAGCCGGCAATCTCGAAGAAGGTGCCCTCGCCCCGCTTCATCGCTCTGTCATCCCAGGTCAGATGCGGCGCCGAGGCATCGGCACCCGACGGCAGCAGCGGCACGATCGCCGGATAGTCGCCGCCAATACCGTCGACGCCGCGCGTGCCGGCATCATAGATTTCGGCGACGAGATCGCATTTGCGCATGCCGACCTCGATCTTGTCGAAGATGCGCTGATGCATGGCCTCGACGATGCGGGCCGCCTTGCGCATATAATCGATCTCGGTCGGGCTCTTCACCGCACGCTGCCAGTTGACAAGCGCGGTGGCATCGACAAAGCGGGCATTGGGCAGATGCTTCTGCAGCGACGCAAAGGCGGCCGCCGAGAACCAGTAATTGTCCATTTCGACGCCGACTGTCAGCTTGCCCCAGCCGCGATCCGCAAGCACGCTGGCCAAAAAATCCATCGGGTGGCGCTCGGTCGACTGCACATAGTGATCGGCATAGCCGACGATATTGTCGTGCGCGAGATAAGCGGTGCGCTTGGCGCCGTTGGCGTCCTGGCCGCGGCCGTACCAGACCGGCTCGCCCGAAGGCGGCACGATAACCGCCTGGTGCACATAGAACGACCAGCCGTCATAGCCGGTCAACCAGGCCATGTTGGAAGGATCGCTGACAACAAGAAGATCGACGCCCTTGGCCTCCATGGCCTTGCGTGTCTTGGCGAGGCGATCCGCATATTCGCCGCGCGAGAATCTCAGGTTCGGTTGCATTGTTCTTGGTCCTCGTTTGTTGGGCCTTGCGGCCGGTATCAGCTTTGAATCCAACTCGTCGTTCTTGTTTGAGCGTGATCTCTGGACAAACGGAAAACCGTTTGTCCGAGAAAACCGGTTCCCACTTTTCCGGATCATGCTCCTGCGGCCAGCATCAGCTTTCGAAGATGGCCCCGGAACCGGCCACCCGCGCACGGTCTCGAGCGAGCGTGGCGATCGCCGTGTCCTGGACGCCAGTGCCGGTGAGATCGGCGATGGTGATGTCGCTGGCCGAGCGCCGTCCGTTTTTCGCGCCGGCGATGATCTGGCCGAGTTCGGTCACCTCTTCCTCGGCGGCAATCCCGCCCGCCGCGATTGCATGA
>NZ_RZQI01001075.1:0-1827 GCF_003998335.1 Mesorhizobium sp. M7A.F.Ca.CA.002.05.1.1
CTCCAGCATGGCGATCGAATTGACCAGGGTGCCGCCCATGCCGTCGTGCAGATTGTGGGAAAGGGATACGCGTTCGGCCAGCCTGGTGTTGGCCAGAATGACCTCATGCTGCTGATGCAGCGTGAGGGCGAGTTCCTCCCTGGCGGTTTCGATCTTGGCCGTGAGTTCATCGTTGAACCCTTCGATGCGGCGCATGTTGGCGACGAAGTTCCAGGCCAGCACCAGCGCCATGCCGACCATCTGCAAGTGGGATGTCAGCGTGACGTAGTAGACATTGCCAAGAAGGATGCCGAAATAGGTCATCAGGTCATGCAGGATGGCCACGATGGTGAGCGCGTTGACGATATGAAGGACGATGTGGTCCAGGCGAGCGCTTCGCCAGGTCAGGCCGATCGCCAGGAAACAGGCGCCGATGTAAAGCAGCGACCAGGACAAGGCCAGGAGGTTGAGCATCGGGGCGAGTTGGGAATGCGGCGTGGCAAACAGGGCGGCGGCGCCGATCGCCAGCGCGGCCCACAGCACGGCTTCCCCCCGGGGAAAGCGGCGCTCGGCGAAGCGGATGACAAACAGCACGAAGGCGGCGGCCATGACCATGAAGGAGAGCATGATAAAACGCTGCCATGTGTCGGTCGTCCCGAACGGCCAGGGGCTCGTGACCACGAAATTGAGCGAATAGCAACACCACGCAATCGTCATCAGGGCGAACCAGCCATAGGCCTTCAGGCTTCGGCGCAGCAGCCAGACGACGAAGAAGAAGGTGCCAAGCGCCGCGGTGACGCCGAGATAGAAGACCGGCAGCTCGCGGCGAATCCAGAATTGCTGGACAAAATGGGCACGCGTCGCCGAAGGCGGGCCGATCAGCACCGGACCAAGACCCGGCTGGTATGGCGCCAGGCCCGAGACCCTGATCAGCAGCGTGTTGGTGCCGGCATGCAGGACCGGGGCTGAGAGCTGCCAGTAGCGGGGCACGTTCCATGAGCGCGTCAACGGCTCGACGAGGAATTCGTCGCGTCCGAGTTCCGCGCCGTTGACGGAGATCGATCCGGCCAGTGTCCAGTAGTTCAGCGCGAGGCCCAGCGGTTCGGTTGCGTCGGCCCTGTCGAAGGTGAGGCGGTACCAGACCACGCCGTCGAAACCGGGCCAGCGCGTCGTCCAGTCGTCGGGCAAGGTCACGCTGGTCCAGCCGGTGGCCGGCGGCGTGGCGGCGTCCCAGCCGGATCGCACGGCCTCGATCGTCTTGAACGGCACGGCCCCGCCGGCGGCAAAGGCGATGCCGCCCGGCACGAGGAGCAGGAATATCAGGGCAAGAAGCCTTGCGACCGCGCCTCGAAGATCGCTTCCGTCCGGGATTTGACCGACAGCTTCTTGTAGATGTTGCGAATGTGGCATTCGACCGTGAACCTGGAGAGGGAAAGGACTCCCGAAATCTCTCGATTGGTAAGCCCCTTGGCAACGAGGTTCAGGATCTCGACCTCGCGCGGCGTCAGGAGAGGCGGCGCTGCAAGCGCGGGCTTGCCGCGCCCCGGCCTGTCGGTGGAAGGACGGGCGCGCCCGGACGGTGCCGGCGCCGACACCAGTTCCAGGATGCGCCGGGCGATGAAGGGATCGATCGGCGCGCCGCCGCGGATGGTGCTGCGGATCGAAAGCGACAGCTCGACGTCGTCGCGCTCCTTCAAGAGATAGCCGGTCGCCCCGGCGCGCAGGGCTTCGAGGATGGTGTTTTCGTTGCTCCAGGCCGAGATGACGAGGATCGGCAGCGCCGCGTCGTGCTCGTGCAGGGAGCCGATGAGGTCGATGCCGTTGCCGTCGGGCAGGCCGACATCGACC
>NZ_RZQI01001076.1:0-1826 GCF_003998335.1 Mesorhizobium sp. M7A.F.Ca.CA.002.05.1.1
AGGCCGCCGACGCCAAGCGCGATGTCGAGGCCAAGCGAGCCGGTCGGCACCGTTTCAATCTCGACGACCTGATCGTTGGCGCCGAGCCGCATGATCGAGCCCTTGCCGAAAGCCCGCTCGATCTGCGACAGCGCCGCATCCAGAGCCTTTGATTTGTCCACTGCCTTGTCCTCTACCAGCCGCAAAGAATTCTGAGCCATGATACATCACCCCTTGGTCGTCAATGAAGGCCGGACAATCCGTAATCCCTGCCTATTTGTACCTTTTTTGTTCTCATTTGGCAAGAGGGGTCAAATAACTGAAAAACAAGCAATATCCGGATTTGTTCTTTTTTTGTCCAGGGATTCGATCAGGAATGCACCGCACGTTGGGCCAGACGGCTCCGTTGTTTCGACCTGCCGAATCGCCGCCTCGCATGCGAAGCTCCGTCGCACCTAGCGCTTGTGCGGCTGGAATAACAAAGGTCATATCGCCGGCATGCTGAAATCCGCGAAAATACTGGCCATAGGCGGCGCCCATATCGACCGACGCGGCCAGGTGTCCGGCGCTTACGTGCCTGCCGCCTCCAATCCGGGCACAATGCGCGAGGATGTCGGCGGCGGCGTCTTCAATGCTTTGCGCAGCGCCGTGCGGCGCGGCGTCTCCGCGTCGCTGATGTCGGTTCGCGGCGGCGATGCCGCTGCCGATACCGTTTCGCGAGCCATCGCCGAGACAGGCATTACCGACCTGTCGGCGGTCTTCCTCGACCGCACGACGCCGAGCTACACGGCGCTGATCGACAGCGAAGGCGAGCTGATCGTCGGCTTTGCCGACATGGCGCTCTATGAGTTGGCCTTTCCCAAACAGATTCGCCGCTCCAGGGTGCGCGAAGCAATCGCGGCCGCCGATGCCGTGTTCTGCGACGCCAACCTGCCGACGGCGGCGCTGGAACGGCTGGTCGCGCTCGCCGCGGGCAAGCCGGTTTTCGCCATTGCCATCTCGCCGGCCAAGGTGGTGCGGCTGATACCGGTGCTGAAGGAGCTCTCGCTGGTCTTCATGAACCGGCGCGAGGCCATGGTGCTGGCCGGCGTCGCCGCGAATGCCAGGGAGCGCGAGGTCGTCGACGGGTTGCGATGCAGCGGCCTCGTCAGTGGCGTGGTCACGGCAGGCGACGCGCCCGTGCTGGGGTTCGATGAAACAGGCGCCTTTTCGATCATGCCGCCCAATCCCCGAAAGGTCGCTGACGTCACCGGGGCCGGTGATGCGCTGGCGGGCGCAACGGTCGCTGCCTTGCTGCGCGGACTGCCGCTGCGGGTGGCCCTGCGCGAAGGCATCGCCGGGGCGACGCTTGCCATCGAAAGCGCCAACGCCGTTCCCGAGTTCACCGCCTCAAGCTTCGCGGAAGCGCTGGCTCTTGTGCCGGATGCCAGGGAAGTGGCATGAGACCGGCGAATTCATAGTGCCGCGATGTTGCCTGGTGTCCCGACGGACGCGCCGCATTCCGGATTGGAGACCCTGATGACCCCTGAGACCGCCCGCCCCCTCATCGACATCCACGCGCCGGTGGCGCAGGCTCTGGCTGCCGGCCGGCCGGTGGTGGCGCTGGAAAGCACCATCATCACCCATGGCATGCCCTACCCCGACAATGGCGCCATGGCGGCCGACGTCGAAAAGATCATCACCGATGGCGGCGCCGTGCCGGCGACGATCGCCGTGGTTGGCGGCCGCATCAAGATCGGGCTTTCGGACGGCGAGCGCGAATCGCTGGCGATGACGGGCGACGCCATGAAGCTGTCGCGCGCCGATCTCGGTTTTGCCGTGGCGCAAGGGCGCACCGGTGGCACCAC
>NZ_RZQI01001077.1:0-1823 GCF_003998335.1 Mesorhizobium sp. M7A.F.Ca.CA.002.05.1.1
GCAAGGTGTCGATCGCGCGGCGGCCTGCGACGAGGTGTGGCTGGCCGCGCGCATGTCGGCCCGCGGCAAGGGCCGCGAAAGCGATGCCAGGTTCCGCAATCTCTGCCGCCGTCTTGGCTTCGGCCTGCTCGGTGTGACCGGGACGGACCGGGTCGAAGTGCTTCTCAGCCCGATCGCGCTGGCGCCGCGCAAGAATGCCCGCCGGCGCTCTCGTCTGGTCGACGAGCACCAGCGCCGTCGCGGCGATCCGGTTGCCGGAGGAGGATCGCGCAATCCGATCATGACGGCCTATCGTCAAAGCGCCCTCGCCTGCGCTGCCGCCATGGCGGACGGACCCAGGCGGCCGCGAGATCTGAAGGCGGTGACGCCGATCGCGCCGAAAATCCTGCAGCACAATGTCTATGGCTGGTTCGCGCGCGTCGACCGCGGCCTTTACGATCTCACCGATGCCGGCCGTGCGTCTTTGGTCCGTTGGCCGCAGGCATCGCACGACGAATCCCGACACGCAATTTTGAACGCACCGGCCATATGATTGAAGATTCCCGCGGCGTCCGAGGCGGTTCGCTCGGTTGATTTCTCCGACAAAATATGTTGGTTGTCCCGCCCATGAAGAAGCTCTGCATGACCGCCTTGGCGTCAGTGACACTGAGTTTTCCAGCCAGCGCAATGGACAATGCATTGCGCGCCGGTCTGATGAAACTCGATCCCCAAACCCGTCTTGAACAGCGTTGCGACGCCGAAGTGCTCGACCGCATCACCCATGACGATCGCAAGTTCGAAGCCGATCGCGTCGTCGCCTACGCCTTCGCCACGCCCGAGATGGGCGCCGATGCAATCAAGAGCTCGGGTGCTGCGTTTCGCAGCAAGGGGCAGTGGTACCGGCTGAAATTCAAGTGCCAGACCGCGCCGGACCATATGGAAGTTCTGCAGCTCCGTTACCGGATCGGGGACGAGATTCCAGAAGCCGACTGGGCAAAGTACAATCTCTACGATTGATTTGTGATCGGCCATGGTTTTGCCCGGCTGCCGGCGAGTGCCGCAAAGCCTGATCCGGCTTGACGCAACGCTGCTTCGGTGATGCAGCCACGCGTGATCCCTTGACGCCAGGGGACCACCAAGTTAGGGCCTCTGGATAATCGACGAACACTCGGCAAATCAGCAAGGGCTTCCTGTCGATGGACATTTTTTTCAGCGCTGCCAGTCTGACCGCCCTGCTCCAGGTCATCGCCATCGACCTCGTGCTGGCTGGCGACAATGCGATCGTCATCGGCCTCGCCGCGGCCGGCCTGCCTGCCGAACAACGCAAGAAGGCGATTCTTCTCGGCGTGGTGGCGGCAACGGTGCTGCGCATCGGGTTTGCCGCAATTACCGTCAAGCTGCTGGCGATCGTCGGCCTGCTGCTCGCCGGCGGCATCCTGCTGCTGTGGGTCTGCTGGAAGATGTATCGCGAGTTGCGTACGTCCCATGCCGATGAATTGGAAGCGACCGAGGCACTGTCGAATTCGGACCTCAACAACGACCAGGCGGTCGCCGGCAAGACGAAGCGCAAGACCCTTGGCCAGGCTGCCTTGCAGATTGTCGTCGCCGATGTGTCGATGTCGCTCGACAACGTGCTGGCGGTGGCTGGAGCGGCGCGTGACCATTTTCCGGTGCTGATCATCGGCCTGGTGCTGTCGATCGCCCTGATGGGGCTGGCCGCGACTTTCATTGCCAAGCTGCTGCATCGCCACCGCTGGATTGCCTATGTCGGCCTGCTGATCATTTTCTATGTGGCTGTGGACATGATCTATCGTGGCGCGGTGGAGGTTTGGCCGCATGTAAAC
>NZ_RZQI01001078.1:0-1820 GCF_003998335.1 Mesorhizobium sp. M7A.F.Ca.CA.002.05.1.1
CTCCAACGTGCTGGGCACACCGGTGCACGCCAAGGCCGGCATCGCATTCTCGCAAAAGCGCCTGCTGCGCTTCGCCATTGTTCTGCTCGGCTTCCAGCTGACGCTCGGCCAAGTCGTCTCGATCGGCGCCGGCGGCGTCGGCATTGTCGCCGCCACGCTTGGCGCCACCTTCGTTTTCACCATTACGCTCGGTCGGCTGATCGGCGTCGACGCCAAGCTGGCGCAGCTGATCGCCGCCGGCACCTCGATCTGCGGCGCCTCGGCCATCGTCGCCACCAACATCGTCACCGATGCGCGCGACGAGGACGTCACCTACGCCGTCGCCTCGATCACCTTGTTCGGCACCGTCGCCATGCTCGGCCTCGACCAGCACGCTTTCGGCCTGTGGGCCGGTGCTTCGATCCATGAAGTGGCGCAAGTCATCGGCGCTGGCTTCCAGAACGGCACCCAGTCCGGCGAGATCGCTACCGTCGCCAAGCTGACCCGCGTCGCCATGCTGGCGCCGATGGTCGTCGCGCTCGGCCTGATGGCGCGCCGCAGGAGCAGCAGTGAGGTGGCGGCGCGGCCGCCCATGCCGTGGTTCGTCGCCGCCTTTGTCGCCATCGTGGCGCTGAACAGCCTCGTCCCGGTGCCAGCCGAGGTGAAGTCGGCAATGGCGCTCGCCACCACCATCATGCTGACCATGGGGCTGGCCGCCATGGGCCTGCAGGCCGACATCTCGCAGCTGCGCTCGCGCGGCCTGCGCCCGCTGGCGCTCGCCTTCTCGGCCTTCCTGTTCATCGGCTGCTTCAGCCTGATGCTGGTGAAATTCACCTAGTCTAAACCGGGCCTCAGTCCTCGAACGAACTCGACGCGGCATAGATCGCCGCCAGCGTCTCGATGCCGGCCTGGTCGGCCTTGTCGAAGCGGCCGGGCAGCGGGCTGTCGAGATCGAGCACGCCGAAGACGCCTTCATCGTCCTCAAGCAGCACCACCAGTTCCGAGCGCGAGTCGGCATCGCAGGCGATGTGGCCGGGAAAATCATGCACGTCCTTGATCAGCATAGAGGTGCCGAGTTCGACCGCCGTTCCGCACACGCCCTTGCCGACGGCGATGCGCACGCAGGCCGGCTTGCCCTGGAACGGCCCGAGCACCATTTCCTCGTCCGATTGCAGGAAATAGAACCCGGCCCAGTTGAGGTCCGGCACCATCTGGAAGATGAGTGCTGCGGTGTTGGCGGCGTTGGCGATCGAATCGCGCTCGCCGTCGAGCAGCGCCTTAAGCTGAGTGGCGAGGTCGCGGTAGAACGCGGCCTTGTCTGAGGTGTCGATGGCCTTGGCCGCAAACATGAACGTGTCTCCGTATAGGGGGTGGCGGTTCGTCCGATCGCTTGCCAAAGTCCGGCGAGCTCCGCAACCAGACGGCCGCCTGGACAGTCTAGCGTGGATTGCGTCCTCTCCGAAAGCCGCAAGATCAGGATTGCCTCCCGGCGCTGAGCCGGTCGGCAAGGCAGCTATGCGTAAACTTTGCGATGGATCATCTTGAGAATCATGACGGCCCCGATCGGGGGCCGCCATTCACATCTCAAACAGGTCGAACAAGTCCTGGGTTTTAGTAGCCGCCCATGCCGCCACCGCCGCCACCCGCAGGCGCGGCATCCTTGGCCGGGATGTCGGTGATCATCGCTTCGGCGGTGATCAGGAGGGCTGCGATCGAGCCGGCATCCTGCAGTGCGGTGCGCACCACTTTCGCCGGATCCACGATGCCTGCCTTGATCATGTCGACATAGACCTCGTTCTGGGCGTCAAAACCCTGATTGTGGTCCTTGCTGTCGGTGAGCT
>NZ_RZQI01001079.1:0-1814 GCF_003998335.1 Mesorhizobium sp. M7A.F.Ca.CA.002.05.1.1
ACCAGGCATAGACCAGCATGCGCCAGTCGCGGTCGGTGAAGGGGTTGCTCTCCTTCTTGATCTCGTGGGCGCTTGGCCAAGGGAAACCTTCGGTGGTTTCCGCCAGCGCGGGTTTGCCGGCCGGCGCCTTTGCGGCGGCTGCTGTCTGCCTGGTGTTGCCCGTTGGCTTCTTCATCCGCAGCTGTCCAGTTCAATGGTGGCGGAGGGATCCAGCACGATGCCCGGCGTCTCCAGCTTCCGTTTCAGGCATTCCAGTTGCAGGCGCGAAATCATGAACTGCACGTCAGGCTCCGCCGCCCCCTTGTTCGGTGACGGCAAGGCTTCGACGACGCCGCGCGAGGCGCAGTTGCTGAGATCGACGACAACGGCGTCGCTGCCGCTTTTGGCGAACTGGTCGTACTGATCGAGAAAACACGTCGCCAGTTCCGAGTTGGTGACGATCTGCTTGACGCACAGGCCGCAGGCCTCGTCCGCCGAAGCGTTGGCGATCAACAACAGGCCGCCGCCAAGGCCAGCCACCGTTCCACGCCAGGAAAACACAGAATTCTTCACAATCGATCCTATCCGTTTCATCCGGCCGTCATGCGCCAAGACGCGGCCGGGAATGTTCTCATATCGCGCCGATCGCGCAAGAGCCGGCAGAGCCATGCGGCGCCGGCATCCGCTCAGGCGCGCGGCACCGTCTCCATCGGGAAAATCATCACCGCGCCTTTCGGGCCGCTCTTGTCGGCAAGCCGCATCACCGAGCGGGTTGCCGGCGCCATGCCGAGATCGGTCAGCATGTCGGAGAAGCCGGCGGAGCCCATTCCGCGTGTCGCCGCGGCGACGCCGTCCTGCGCCAGGAAGCTCAGATCCTGCTTCTCGCTCCCCGGCGGCGCCTCGGTCAAAACCGCGATCATCCGCTCCATGCCGAAGCTGGTGTCGGTGAAAGCCAGCAGCCCCTCTTCGAGCATGGCTTGCGGGGCGAGGCGTTCGGCAACGATATGGGTGATCGAATAGTCGCTGCCGACATAGAGCACATTGATGTCGACCAGCAGATCCGAGCCGTTCTTGGCCAGCACATGCACTTCGTCGCCCGGCGACACGCGCGGCACAACCGAAGCCTGCAGCGGTTCGAGGCCATCCTTGTCGCGACGTTTGACCTGAAACTGGACGTCGACGTCCTCGGGCTTGTAGTCCGTGGCCGCCGCCAGCCGCGAAAGCCCGGTGGCGCGGAAGATGGTGCGCAGGTTCCTGGCCATTGCATCGGCCAGTTTCTGGCGGTCGTGAATGATGATCAGCGGCGGTTTGCCGCCCTCCTTCAGGCTCACGTCGCCCGATGCCGGCAGGAACCACAGCGCCGGCTTGTCTGTCGCATCCTTGTGGGCACCGGGAACAGCATTCTCGCGCATCACCGCGAGGCGGAGGTCGGCGCTCTTGCCGGGATCGACCAGCTCGATGTTGAAGCCGGTCTCCCTGGCTGTGGCCAGTTCGTCGAGAACCGAATTGACCAGAGCGGTTTCCTTTTCAAGTCCCTTGGCTATGGCCGGCCGCGCCAAGACGAGCTTATAGTCGACGGCGATCTCCGCCACCCGCGCATAGGCGTTGGCGGGAATGTCGGCGAATTTGAGCGCCGGCTTCTTGTCGAACTCGACCGGCTTGACGCGGCTTTCCAGGTTTTTTGCCGACTGCACTTCCAAAAATCCGACAGCGTCGGACAGCGGCGATAACGCCGATGGCAGGATGGCGAGCTTGCTGCCGGGGGTGAGGCGATGCAGCAGTCCGGCGCCGATCGTCGCTTCGCCGTCCTTGATGACGACAGGCCACTGCATGAC
>NZ_RZQI01001080.1:0-1797 GCF_003998335.1 Mesorhizobium sp. M7A.F.Ca.CA.002.05.1.1
TTGCAGGTGTAGCCGGTGCGGATCTCGCCGCGCACCCAGATGGGCAAGGTCGAATGGAAATCGCCGCGCCGCATCCAGTCCGGCGCATCCGGGCGATAGCGCGCCCTGACCGGGCCGAGCACGACGGCGACACCGCTTTGCTGCGCCATCGCGACCAATTCAGCGAGCCATTGAGGCGTGGCCGTTTCGTCATCATCAATGAAGGCGACGAAATCCGCTGTGCTCGCATCGAGGCAGGCATTGCGGGCGATCGAGATGTTGCGCGCCGGGGCATGCCGATAGTGGATCGGCACCGTCAATTCCCGCGACAGCGCCGCCACCAGGTCACGGGCCGTCGGGGTGTCGTCATTGTCGGCGACGATAATGCGGATATCGAATCCCGCCGGCATCTCCATGGCGTCGAGCGAGCGCAGCGTGTCAGCCAGCTCCGGCCGGCGGAACGTGCAGACGCCGATGTCGATGCTGCGGTTCTTTGCCGACACCGCCATCAGGCCACTCCGCGTCGCGAGCCGAGGCCGAGAAGCTGCAGCCAGAAGCCAACCGACCAGCCAAGATGCATGACCATGGCCGAGACACCGGCCAGCGCAACGTCAGCCTTGCGCTGGCGGATAGCCGTCACCAGTCCGTAGCCCAGGCACACCGACACCCACAGCAACAAAGGCACTGCCGCAATCCAATGCACGAATGAGAAGGCCGCAAGAAGAACCACCGGGAAGACCGCCAGCGGCACCATCTGCCGGATCTTTGGGATGACGCGGTGCTTCAGCACATTCTTGGCACGCCCGCGACCGTAGCCGAGATACTGGAAATAGAGGCCTGAGAGCGAGGCGCGCGGATAGTAGACCATCTGCGTCTTGCCACTCATCCAGATCTTGTAGCCCGCCTTGCGCAGGCGATAATCGAGCTCGGCGTCCTCGTTATGGCTGAACGCTTCGTCGTAGCCGCCGACGGCGCCGAATGCCGATATCCGCATCAGTGCATGATGGCCGTGATCGATCCACTGTCCCTGCGAAAGATGCCGATGCTTCGAGCCGCCGGTGCCGAGCTTGGAGTTCTGCGCCGCGGCGGCCGCCTTCTGCACGGCACCGCTGCCTCTGGTCAGCATCGAAACGACAACCGAATCCGCGCCCGTGGCCAAGGCTTCCTCGACCAGCCGGTCGCAATAATCGTCGGGATAACCGCCATGCGCATCGATGCGGATGAGATAGTCGGCACCATCGCCGAAGGTACCGACGGCGAGATTGATCGCCGCGCTCTGGATGCGCCGCTTGTTGTGGAGCAGGATAACCCGCGGGTCCTTGGCAATCACATCCTCGACGATGGAAAGCGTGCCGTCGGTGCTGCCGCCATCGGCGACGATGATCCGGGCGCCAAGCCGGGCGGCCGCGGGCCGCAATTGATCGAGCAGCGCACCGATATGGGCGGCTTCATTCAGGCACGGAATGACGATCAGGCTGGATGAGGGTTTGTCCGTCTGCGTCATCAATCTCTGTCCATCTTGCCTCTGTCCATCCTTGGCCATCCTATGCCAATGCCTCGGCGGCAAAGGAGCCGGGCACGGCCGTCAGGCTGCGCAGCCGCTCGACAAGCGCCCGGCAATCGCTGCGATCGTAGCTCCAGGTCCTCGGATTGCGGGCCAGAACGCGCTCCTTCAGCCTGGCGAAGCGATGCTCTTCCATCTTGCCGAGCACGGCTTCGAGGGCTTCGGGCGACGCCTGCGGCAACAGCACGCCGATATCCTGCTGTTTGAGGAACCGCCCGGTCTCGGTGTTGCCCATCGAGATCGGCACTGCTCCG
>NZ_RZQI01000107.1:0-11024 GCF_003998335.1 Mesorhizobium sp. M7A.F.Ca.CA.002.05.1.1
CAAAGGACCTTGGCATCGAGACGGTCTATCACCCGCACCTCGACACCTTCATCGAGCGCCGCGACCAGCTCGACCGCATGATGGATGAACTGGATACCGACCTGGCCGGCCTGTGCATCGATCCGGCGCATCTTGCCCACACCAATTCCGATCCGGTCGACGCGGTCAGGACCTACATTTCCGCCGTGCGCTACATGCATTTCAAGGACACCAGGGTCGATCCGGCGTTGAAGGGCTATGACCGCTATGGCGCTTTCTGCGAGCTCGGCGCCGGGGTCGTCGATCTCGCTGGCATCGTCGACGTCCTGCTGGATGCAAACTACGATGGCCTCGCCATCATCGAGCTGGATGCGTCCAAGAAAACGGCAGAGCAAAGCACGCTCGAGAGCATCGCCTATGTCAGGGACACGCTCGGGCTGGTGCTGACCCCGCAAGGCGCGAAGGCCACATGAGCACGCGACCGCAAGAGGAGGCTCCTGTTTCGAGCCGATCCGGCACCTGGCGCTTCAATGCCGGGGACGGGGCGGTCGCATTCGTCATGATCCTGCCCGCCGCGATCCTCTTCGGTCTTTTCTACCTCTGGCCGTTCGTCAACGGCTTCTGGCTCAGCCTGCACAATTGGGACGGGTTTTCCGACCCGACCTGGGCAGGTATTTCCAACTACAAGCGCCTCGTGCACGATCGCATTTTCCTCGGTGCGCTGCGCAACAATTTGATTTTCGTCGTTGCCGTCGTGGTCCTGAAGAACGCGCTCGGCCTCGGGCTGGCGCTGCTTCTGAACCGGGCGCTGCTTGGCCGCGCCTTCTTCCGCGCCGCCGCTTTCGTCCCGGTGACGATGTCCTTCGTTGCCGTCGGCCTGCTCTGGTCCTGGATCTACAATCCCGTCTTCGGCCTGCTCAACAGCGGGCTCGATCTCATTGGCCTCGCCGGGCTGAAACGATCATGGCTCGGCGACGCCGACATCGCGCTCTACTCGATCATCGTCGTCGATGTCTGGAAATGGCTCGGCTTCCATGCCGTCATCTATCTGGCCGGGCTGCAGACGATCCCCTCGGAACTTTATGAATCCGCGAAAATGGACGGCGCCGGCCCCTTGCAGCGTTTCCGGCACGTCACCGTTCCGATGATGATGCCGATCATCTTCATCAACACCATCCTCGGCCTTTCCGGCGCCTTCGTGCGCAATTTCGACATCGTCTATGTCCTGACCAAGGGCGGCCCGAACCACGCCACCGAAGTGGTGCTCACCTACATGATGAGCAAGGCCTTCCAGGACGGCGCCATGAGCTACGCCGCGGCGATCGGCTATGTGCTGTTCATGATCGTCGGGCTGGCCAGTGTCGGCCTGCTGGCCCTGATGCGCAGGCAAAGGCTCGACGTCTGATGAGAGCAGCCGCCAACCCTCCAATTTCGCTGGACGATGGCGCCGCCGGCTCTCGCCGTCGCGGGCTCATGCAGCGCCTCGGCATGCGCGGCATCCTCGAACTTGGCGGCATCTATGCCGCGCTCGTCCTCGTGCTCTTCGAGACCGTTTATCCGCTGCTTTGGGTGCTGTTCGGTTCGCTCAAGACCAAGCAGGAAATGCTCAGCAATGTCTGGGGTCCGCCATCGAGCCTGGTGCTGCAGAACTATGCCGATGCCTGGCGGATCGCCGGCATGGGATCGCGCATCGTCAACAGCATCTTCGTCACCGGCTCGGCATTGATCATTCTGGTGGCCGTCGCGACGCCGTGCGCCTATGCGGTGGCGCGTCTTCGTTTCCCCGGACGCGGTCTTGTGGTCGCAGTCGCGGTTGCGGCCATGCTGGTGCCGCCGCAGGTGATGGCCATTCCGCTGTTCCTGGTGGCGCGCGATCTCGGCCTGATAAACAGCCGGCTCGGCATTGCCTTCATCTATGCCGCGACGTCGCTGCCGCTTTCGGTCTTCATCCTACGCAGCTTCTTCATCACATTGCCGGCCGACCTCGAAGATGCCGCGCGCATCGATGGCGCCAGCCGGCTCGAGATCCTGATCCACATCATGCTGCCCCTGGTGCGGCCGGGCGTTGCGCTGATCCTCATCTTCGGCTTCATCGAGATCTGGAATGATTTCTTCCTGGCCTTCCTGCTGTTGCGCGACCCTTCGGTGCAGACCATCCCGCTTGGACTGGTCAGCTTCTTCCAGCAATACGACTCGCTCTGGACGCTCTATTTCGCCGCGTTGACGATCACGACACTGCCGGTGATCGTCGTCTTTGTCGCCATGCAACGGCAGTTCATCGCCGGCCTGACAGCCGGCGCCGTGAAGGGTTGACATGCAGGATCGCGTTATTGGCGTCGGCGTCATCGGCTGCGGCGAGATCGCCCAGCTGATGCACTTGCCTTATCTGATGGAATTGCCGGCGTTTCGCATCGCCGCCTTGTGCGACATCTCTCCCGGCACGGCCGACAAGGTCGCGGAACATTATGGCGTCACTGCCAGATATACCGACCATCGCGCGCTGCTTGCCGACCCGAATGTCGATGCGGTCGTGATCTGCACCTACGATCATGGCGAGATGGTTGCCGATGCAATCCGCGCCGGCAAGCACCTGATCGTCGAGAAGCCGCTTGCCTTCACGCCGCAGGAGGCGCGCCCGCTGGTCGAGCAGGCCGAGCGGAGCGGCCTCGTCGCCCTTGTCGGCTACATGAAATTCTATGATCCCGGCTATGAGACCGGGCTGGAGCGCATCGCCGCCATCGGCCGGCCGAAGTCGATCCATGTCCACGATTTCGCCGGCCGCTTCGACCGTTATGGCCAACTCTACACGCAGACCAGGGTCACCGACGTGCCGGCCGATGTGTTGGCGGCGGGGCGCGAAACGGTCGCTCGGCGCATCGAGGCGGCGCTCGGTGTGGACCATGCCGGCTATCGCGATCTCTATCTTGTACTGCTCAGCCTCGCCAGCCACGACCTTGCCGTCATGCGCGGTGCTTTCGGCACACCCGACCGCGTCGTCCATGCACAGCAGACCGGCCCGAACCAGTTGCTGGCCGTGCTCGACTATGGCGGCGTCCCTTGCCTCTTCGACATGGCACTTGCCCAGTATGAATGGTGGGACGAGTGGATCCATGTGCATGGCGAGCGCGACGAGGTGCGGATCGAATTCCAGAACCCCTATTTCCGCAATGCCTCGGCGACTGTCCGGCTACGTGAAACGACAGGCGAGGCTGCATCCGAACGCGTTCTGCCTGGCGTTCCTGATACGTCGTTCCGCCGCGAGTGGCTGCATTTCGCCGATTGCATCCTTGCCGGCGCGAAACCGCGCACGCCGCTTTCGGGCGGGCTCGCCGATCTCGATCTTGCCATCCGGATTATCCAGGCAATGCCGCCGAAAAGACTTTAGCGAAATTTCGGAAACGCGCCGCCATCAGGGGCATTGGCCCAGCTCTGCAAGGTCTGGCCGCCGTCGATCAGCCAATCCACGCCTGTGACGTGCTTCGCCTCGTCGGAGGCCAGGAAAGCCACGGCGGCCGCGACATCGTCCGGCTGGCCGATGCGGCGCAACGGAATGCGGTCGGCGAAATGCTGAACGCTGCTCTTGAATTCGCCGTTGCCGGAAGCTGGCACGCCAAGCGTCGTCTCGATCACGCCGGGGCAGATGGCATTGACGCGTATGCCATAGGGCGCGGCATCGAGCGCCGCGACCCGCGTCAGGCCGACCACGCCGTGTTTGGAAGCGACATAGCCAGCTCCCCCCGAAAGGACGTCCCAACCGGCCATGGACGAGCCCATGTTGACGATCGAGCCACCGGTCCCGGCCTTGATCATCGCCCGAAGCGAAGCCTGCAGCACGAGGAAGATGCCGCGCAGATTGATGCGGATGGTCGTATCCCAGTCCTCGACCGGCAGGTCGTGAACGGGAGCGACGACGCCGGAAATGCCGGCATTGTTGAACACCACGTCGAGGCCGCCGAACGTCTCGACGGTCGCCTCGACGGCGCGCCGCACATCCGCTTCGTCGGTGACGTCGGCTTCGATGGCAATGGCGTTTTCACCCAGTGAGCGAGCCAGTTGCTGCGCCGCCGCGCCATTGCGGTCGACAATGGCGACCCGCGCGCCTTCGTCAAGGAAACGCCGCACCGCTGCGCTGCCGATCGCGCCGGCGCCGCCGGTGACGAGAACATTCTGTTTTTCGAACCGTTTCATTGTCCGGCCTCCGGCTTCGGATAGGAACGCCACGAATGGCTTGGCTCGAAGCCGATCGTTTCGCGCGCATGGATCGTGTCGAGCACGGCGCCGAAACCGGCGATCGGCCGTGACAGGGGGACATCAGGGTAGACCCGGCGCACGAGCGCTTCGGTTTCCTCTTCCATGAATGTGTCGGCGGCGCTCAGGACGACGCGCAGATGGCCGTCGCCTTGCCATTCAAGCGCCCGCAGGAAGCCCTGCCCGGCGTCGCGCGCATCGAGATAGGCCCACAGGTCGCGGGCACTGTCGGCAGTGGCGCGGCGCGGCCCGACGCCCTCGAAAAAAGAACCCGGCGTCTGGATCCACGGCATGCGGATACTGACCGCCGAAAAGGCGCCGCGGCGCACCGCCGCGTCGACGATTTCCTCGCCCAGCCATTTCGACAGGCCGTACGGGTCCTGCGCGCCGACCGGATGGTTCAGGTCGACCGGCAGATAGGGCGGTCGAACAGGTTTCTCGAAAAAGGGATAGCCGAAAACGCTGAAGGACGAGGCATAGACGAAGCGCCTGGCGCCGGCCATGGCAGCTGCCTCGACCACATTGTAGGCGGTCGCGATGTTGGTCTTGAACACCTCGCCGCCGGCCCGGCCGGTCGGCCGCGGAATGGCCGCGACATGCACAACCGCATCGCAGTCGCGCACCAGCTGCAGCGTCGATCCCAGATCGGTCAAATCGGCGGTTGCGTGGCGCCATGCGACCTCACCCGGCACCACGGTATCGACACCAAGCACATCGTGGCCGGCCGCAACCAGAGCCTCGGCCACATGGCAGCCAAGCAGGCCACTGGCTCCGGTGACGATGGTTTTCATATCTCGGCCTCGGCTCCACAATTCAGCGGCTTGAATATCGTTGATGGTCGTACAAATCGAGCACATGCCTGACAAGCGTTGTCAAGGCCATTTCGCGATGGACAAATAGCGCATACGCTTGTCGGAGCGCGGTGCGCAAGGCCGACCAGCACGCTTTGCGTCGAACGGGATTGACTTGGCATCCACTAGGGTTTTTTGTATGAGCATCAACGATCGGTCAAAGGAGCTCGCCATGTCCGTGGACAGTTTTTCCTCACATCGGCACGATGACGCGGTGCGTCTCGATCCACGCCGTGCAGCCGTTGTCGTCATCGATATGATCAATGAATTCTGCAAGCCCGGCGGGGCCATGGTCCTGCCTGGGTACGAGACGCTGGTCGGGCCGCAACTGGCCGTGATCGAGGCCGCGCGCGCCGCCGGCGTGCCGGTGATCTGGGTCCATGACAGCCACCGGCCGGGCATGCGACGCGAGCGCGAATGGCTGAAGCGCACGCCGCATTGCCTGGACGGAAGCTGGGGGCCGGAGATCATCGAGGATCTCGGCGCCCGCGATGATGAGATCCATGTGATCAAGCGGCGCTACTCGGCCTTCTTCCAAACCGACCTCGACCTGACGCTGAAAGACATGCAGATCGATCAGTTGATCATCTTCGGCGTGGTCACCAATATCTGTGTGCGCTCGACCGTCCACGATGCCTTTTTCGAGGGCTATGAGGTGGTGGTGCCAAGCGATTGCTGCGCGGCGACGGGACCACGCGAGCAGGAAAGCTCGCTGTATGACATAGCGACCCATTTCGGCGTGGTCAGCGATTCGGCTGATGTCGTCGCAGCCCTCCGCGACGGGACATCGCTTCAACCAGCGAGGGTTGCGGCTTGAGCTTTTTCCGGCCGGCGACATCCAAGACAGCGGCGATAGGAGTCCGGTGTGACGACTGAAAAGAAACCGCAATCCAAAAAAGGCGAAACGCCGGGAGGCGATGCACCCCTGAGCCGCGAGCAGGTGCTGCAGCAGTACGCCGGGACCGGCTATGAACTGGACCGCCACCCGGCGCACGTCATCCGCCGGGCGCATCAGCGCGCGACGTTGCGCTTCCAGCAGGTCATGGCCGGCGAAGACCTTTCGCCAACGCAATTCGCGGCGCTCGCCACGATCCTCAAGCATGGCGAAGTTTCGCAGAACCATCTCGGCCGGCTGACGGCGATGGACCCATCGACCATCAGCATCGTCATGCGCAAACTGCTCAAACACGGGCTGATCACGCGCAGCGCCTCCGAAACCGACCAACGCCTGACGATGATCGCGCTGACCAGCAAAGGGACCGACTATACGCTGGAGCGGCTCGAACGCAGCGTCGAGGTCGGGCGGCGGTTCCTGTCGCCGCTCTCACCGGCCGAGCAGGCGACGCTGCTTCGCCTGCTCCAGCGCATCAACGACGACGACCCATCGACTGGCGACGGCGGCAAATAAGCTGCGTCCAGTCCTTTTTTCCATAACAGCAAAAGTGAGAACCGATGTCGTCCGACCTCCAGTCGTCTGCCAACACGCTCGTCGTCCGCAATATCGGTCTCATGCTGAGTGGCGATCTAGCACAACCGATCATCGACGCCGACACCATCGTCGTGACCGATGGACGCATATCAGGCATTGGCAAGGCAGGCGACATTGATGGCGGCAGCGCGGCGACGGTCATCGATGCGATGGGCTGCGCGGTCGCGCCGGGTCTTATCGACAACCACGCCCATCCGGTGGCCGGCGACTGGACGCCTCGGCAGAACCAGATCGGCTGGATGGATTCGACCGTGCATGGCGGCGTCACCACCATGATCTCGGCGGGGGAAGTCCACACGCCGGGCCGACCGCGCGACCTGGTCGGGCTGAAGGCGCTGGCGATCGCTGCCCAACGCACCTTCTCCAACTTCCGTCCGAACGGCATGAAGATCCTGGCCGGGGCACCGATCCTGGAACCCGGCCTTACCGAGGAAGACTTCCGCAGTCTCGCCGAGGCCGGCGTGACGCTTGTCGGCGAGGTCGGGCTTGGCGGCGTCAAGGATGGGCCGACCGGCCGGCAGATGATCGCCTGGGCGCGCAAATACGGCATGACCTCGATGACCCACACGGGCGGCCCGTCGCTGCCCGGCTCCGGCCGCATCGGCGCGGATGTCGTGCTGGAGGTCGACGCCGACATCGTCGCCCACGTCAATGGCGGGCCAACCGCCCTGCCCGACGCGGAAATACGGCAGATCTGCGAGAAGGGCTCGAGGGCGCTTGAAATCGTCCATAACGGCAATTTGCGCACCGGACTGTTCGTGCTCGATCTGGCAAGGCAGCGCGGCGAACTTTCGCGCGTCATCCTCGGCACCGACAGCCCGGCCGGATCCGGCGTGCAGCCGCTCGGCATCCTGCGGACGCTCACCATGCTGGCTTCGCTGGGCGGCATCGCGCCGGAAGTGGCGTTCTGTCTTGCCAGCGGCAACACGGCGCGCGTGCGCAGACTGGACGATCGCGGTTTGATCGAGGTCGGTCGCGCCGCCGACCTGATCTTCATGGATCAGGCGATCGGCGGCGCCGGCGACGGGCTGCTCGACAGCGTGGCGCTCGGCAATCTTCCAGGCATTGGAATGGTCGTCATCGACGGCGTGGTGCGGACCGGCCGGAGCAGAAATACGCCTCCGGCGATGCGCGTGCCGGAAGTCCTGCCTGCCTGACGGTCAGCCGACGCCGTCAATCCCGACAATCTTGTCCTTGGTCAGCCCGCCGACGCGCGGGTGCGGCCTGCCGGAATCGGTGACGGCGATAGCAACGACGATCTCGTCGGCACGCGGTGCGTCGGGAACACGAACCTCCATGCCGTCGAAATGGCTGCGCACCCGCGCCGCATCCTTGTGACCGAGCGGAATATCGAGCGACACGCCGAGGCCGCCGCGCTTCTTCGATGAAGGAATGAGCGCGGCGCCCTTGCCAAGCACATCGCGGAACGGGGCGCCGAGCTTTGGATGAAGGATGGCGGCGGCATGTTCGAGCTCGCCATCGGCGCCGACGGCGGCGGCCTTGCCGAAGCTCTCGACCCGGTAGCCGGCAATGCCCAGAGCAGCGACCGCGCGCCTGGGCAAGATATCGCCCAAGGCTTCGCCTATGGCGCTCAGTGCCGACAGGTCCTCGACGTAAGTGCCCGCATAGGGGTTGCGGATCACCGCAATGGCTGCGGCACGCCGCGTCGGCGGATCGACGGGCCGCCCGCCTTCGATCCGGGTTTCCTCGACGATGGTGATGATGCGGCGGATTTCGGGGTTCATCGCAAGCCGTCCTCGCCCTTGATGTCGGCGGCGGCAAGGCCGCCGACCCGTGCATGGACGCGTGCGCCGGTGGTCATCGCCAGGATGACCGCCATTTCGTCGCCGCGCGGCGCATCGGCAATGCCTATCTCGATCGCATCGAAATGGCTGCGCACATAGGAGGCGTTTATGTGCGTGATCGGGATGTCGATGCGCGTTCCGGGGCCGCCGACCTTCTTGGTCGAAGGCACGATCGCCTTGGCATTGCCGAGCAGTTCGCGCATCGCATAGCCCCCCGGATTGTGCCAGAGCGCGCCATGTTCAAGCTCGCCGGCGGCGCCGACTATGGCACCCTTGCCATAGCCTTCGATGGCCTGGCCGCCTTCACCAATGGCGTCGATCAGGCGCCGGGCCATATCGAGACCGAGCGGCTTCAGGTCTTCCATGAAGCCGGTGATCTCCTCGACGTAGCGTCCGGCAAAAGGGTTGGCAATGACCGCGACGACCGCGCCTCGCTTGAGCGGGCGTGCCGCGTGGGGTCCGCCCTCATGGAATATCTCTTCGACCTGAACCAGAAATTTCCTGACCACCACAGCCGGCATTGTTTCGCTTCCTTCATCCCGTCGTTCATGGAAACTCATTAGAGTATCAACAATTATGCCCGTCGACATTTGTCAAGCGCAGACGTCGAGCACGTGGGCGAAGGGCCAAGAAAACTGCATCGGATGACGATTGACAGCCTGTTAAGCCGCTCCTAAACTCATATGACCATCAACGAACTCGCCGTTGTTACGGCGATATGTGGGGATGGTCAAAGCGTGGCTTCAAAAGCTGGAAAAAGCTGAAGGGGAATGACATGAAAAGGGCGCTCAAGAGTTTATTTCTGGCCGGCACGATGCTTGCCATTTCGTTCGGACCGGCCGCCGCACAGGCCAAGGTTTCCGTGGCCGCCATCTCGGGGTATTTCGCACAGGGTTTTGGCGTTTCGATCGTCAACGGCCTCAACAAGGCCAAGACCGATTTCGGCATCGACCTCAAGCTTGTCGACACCGGCAATCGCGCGCTCGACTACCAGCAGCAGTTCGAGAATCTTGCCAAGGGCAAGCAGTACGACCTCATCTTCGTGATGGGCTGGGAGCTGGTGGACTCGCTGCAAAAGGTCAGCGCCGAATATCCCGACCAGCGCTTCGTGTTTATCGATGGCGTCCTCGACAACCCCAAGATGATCTACGCCAATTTCGCCGAGGAGCAGGGATCCTTCGTGGCCGGTGCACTTGCCGGCATGATCGAAGCCAAGGGCACCGCCTTCGACAAGATCGGCGACGGCAAGGCGATCGGCTTTGTCGGCGGCCGCGATATTCCGGTGATCCGCAACTTCCTGGGCGGCTACGAGCAAGGCGCCAAATATGCCGCGCCCGACGTCAAGGTAAACTCCGTCTTCGCCGGAACCTTCGACGACCCGGCCAAGGGAAGCGAACTTGCCCAGGCGCTTTACGGCCAAGGCTCCGACATTGTCTACAACGTCGCCGGCCCGACGGGTGAAGGCGTGATGCAGGCAAGTGCCGCGGTCGACAAATATTCGATCGGCGTCGACATCGACATGTGCGGCTCGGCTCCCGGAAATGTGCTCGCCAGCATGCTGAAGCGCGGCGACATCGCCGTCTACACGCTGATCAAGGATGAGGTCGAGGGCCGCAAGATCACCGCCGGCACCCGCACTTTCGACCTCGCCTCGGGCGGTGTCGAGGTCAAGGTCTGCGATGATATTGCCCCAAAGATCCCCGCTGACGTGACCGCCAAGCTGGACGAGATCAAAAAGGGCATCGTCGACGGCAAGATCGTGATCGCCAAGGCAAAGTAAGCCAACAACAGCGCCTCCCTCCCAAGAAAGCGCTACACTGATCCGCCGCGGCTTGCCGCGGCGGATCAGTGTCCAATCTGCGAGAGCCACGTTGTCGAACACGCCGGGGTCGCCGACCCTCCACAGCAATGCCGCGATAGCCGTCGAGTTGACTGGCATCACCAAGCGTTTTGGCGCATTCGTCGCCAATGACGGCATCGACCTTGCGGTCCGCCGCGGCGAGATCCACGCCATCATCGGCGAGAATGGTGCTGGCAAGACGACGCTGATGAACATCCTGTTCGGCCTCTTGCAGCCGGACGAAGGCTCGATCCGGCTGAACGGTGAAGAGATCGTGATCGCCGATCCGTCCGTGGCGATAAAGGCCGGCCTCGGCATGGTTCACCAGCATTTCAAGCTGGTTCCCTCGCTCTCGGTTGCCGACAACGTCTTTCTCGGTATGGAAATCCGTCGCCATGGCCTGATCGACCACGCCGCACAAATTGCGCGCACGCGCGACCTGTCGAAGCGCTTCGGCCTGCAGGTCGATCCGACCGAGCGCGTCGGGCTGCTCTCGGTCGGCATAGAGCAACGCATCGAAATCCTTAAGGTCCTGGTGCGCGGCGCGCGCACCATCATCCTCGATGAACCGACCGCCGTGCTGACGCCGCAGGAAAGCCGTGAACTGTTCCAGACACTGCGCAGCTTCGTGGCCGAAGGCATGACGGTGATCTTCATTTCGCATCACCTGGAAGAGGTGATGGAAGTGTCCGACACGGTGACGGTGCTGCGCAACGGCAGGAAGGTGGCGACCCGGCCGACGGCCGAGCTCAGCAAGGACGAGTTGGTGCACATGATGGTCGGCCGCGAGGTGAGCTTCGACCGCCTGCCGC
>NZ_RZQI01001081.1:0-1794 GCF_003998335.1 Mesorhizobium sp. M7A.F.Ca.CA.002.05.1.1
CTCACCGGCGACGCGCATCACATCACCGCGCCCGCCGAGGATGGCGATGGCGCCTTCCGTTGCATGACGGCGGCACTGAACCGGGCCAAGTTGACGCCGGCCGATGTCGACTACATCAACGCGCACGGCACCTCGACCATGGCCGACACGATCGAGCTCGGCGCGGTCGAGCGGCTTGTCGGCAATGCCGCATCGAAGATTTCGATGTCGTCGACCAAGTCGTCGATCGGCCATCTGCTTGGGGCGGCGGGTGCCGCCGAAGCGATCTTCTCGATCCTTGCCATCAGGGACAATGTCGCGCCGCCGACCATCAACCTCGACAACCCGGAACGCGAAACCGCGATCGACCTGGTGCCGAACAAGCCGCGTGCCCGCCAGATCGACGTGGCGCTGTCCAATTCCTTCGGCTTTGGCGGGACCAACGCGTCGCTGGTCTTCCAGCGCTACAATGGCTGATCGTCCGGCTGCCGGGCGGCGCTTCGGCGTGCCGTCAATTTTGCCATATTCGCCCCTACTCTGCCGCTGGGGATTCGTTGGGCGATCAAACGGTAGGGCGAAATGAACACAAATCCGGCAGGCAACGGAGAATTCGGGCAACGGCCGCCGACATCCGGCCCGATCGTGCCGAAAACGGCCAGCGAAGCGTTGCGGCCGGAGGCTGGCACGCCGCCGCCGAAGCGCTCGCGTGCGTCACGCAGCCAGGTCGTCGTTTTCATGAACTTCGTCATCTCCTCGGTGATGCTGGTGGTTCTGGCGGCCGGCGTCGCGGTCTATTTCGGCAAGCAGGAATTCACCGAACCCGGACCTTCGGCCAATGGCGACACCTTCCTGGTCAAGCCGAGCACCGGCGTCCAGGATATCGCCGACCAGCTCGAACGCCGCGGGTTGATCAGCGACGCCCGGGTATTCCGCCTTGGCGTGCGGGCCTTCGGCAATGATTCCGCGCTGAAAGCCGGCGAGTACGAGATCAAGCCCAGGGCATCCATGCGCGATATCATGGAGCTTCTGAAGAGCGGCAAGTCGGTGATGTATTCGCTGACCATTCCTGAAGGACTGACGGTCGACCAGGCATTGCAGCGCATCGCCGAGGAGAATGCCTTGAGCGGCGACATGCCGGCAACCACGCCGCCGGAGGGCAGCCTCGCCACCGACACGCTGCGCTTCACGCGCGGAGCGACACGCCAGCAGATGGTCGATAAGCTGCTGGCGGATCAGAAGAAGCTGGTCGACGATGTCTGGCAGCGGCGCGCGCCTGACCTGCCGCTGGCCAACGTCGAGGAGTTCGTCACGCTGGCCTCGATCGTCGAGAAGGAGACGGGCAAGGGTGACGAGCGTTCGCGAGTTGCCGCCGTCTTCCTGAACCGGCTTGCCAAGGGCATGCGCCTGCAATCCGATCCGACCATCATCTACGGGCTGTTCGGCGGCAAGGGAAAGCCGGCGGACCGGCCGATCTACCAGTCGGACATCCAGAAACAGACGCCCTACAACACCTATGTGATCAATGGCTTGCCGCCGACGCCGATCGCCAATCCGGGTCGTGCAGCGCTGGAGGCGGTGGCCAATCCGTCGAAGACCGCCGACCTCTATTTCGTTGCCGACGGCACCGGCGGGCACGTTTTTGCCGCGACGCTGGACGAGCACAACGAGAACGTCGCCCGCTATCGCGCGTTGCTGAAGAAGCAGGCCGATGATGCCGCCAAAGCCGCCAAGACGACTGGCACCGGCGACAGCAATGCCGTCAAACCCGCTGGCAGTGGGCCGGCTGACGGTGCCGACGACAGCGGCGGTGACGCG
>NZ_RZQI01001082.1:0-1793 GCF_003998335.1 Mesorhizobium sp. M7A.F.Ca.CA.002.05.1.1
GAACAAATCGCATCTGGGCGCCGGCGGAGATGTCTCCGTGACGGCGACCGGCGACGCGGACGTGTTCCTGCTGGCTGGCGCGGCGGCGTTCGGCCAAAGCGCCGGCATCGGTATTTCCGGAACGGTGTTTGTCCATCTCGACGATGTAAAGGCGGAGCTCTATGGCGACGCCGACGTGGTCACCGGTGGCGCAAACGGCCTCTCCGTATCGGCGATTTCCACCGATGACGTGCTGATCATCGCAGCCGCCGGCGCTGCTTCCGCGCAGGCGGCGGTCGCCGGTTCGGTCGCTGTGACGGTGCTGACCGAGACAACGACGGCTCGCATCGGTGCAAACAGCAAGGTTTCCGGCCAGACGCTCGCCAATGATCCCGGCGTTTCGGTCTTTGCAAGCGACGAAACCGATATCCTGACAATCGCGGGCTCGCTCGCGGTTTCCGCCGGCAGTGCCGGCGTCGGCGCCGGCGTCAATGTGTCGACGCTGACAAAGACGACGACTGCATCGATCGAAGCGGGCGCCGACATCGACGTCGACGGCAATGTGACGGTCGAAGCAACCGGCAACGAGGACATAGGTTCGTTCTCCGTGGCCGCGGGCGCGTCGAGCGGCGCTGGCGTCACGCTGACGGCTGACGTCTTCGTGCTGAATCTGAAGACCCGCGCCTTCATTGGCTCGGACCCGCTGGCGCCGATCGGCGGCCTGACGGATGTGCGGGCACGCGGCAGCGTGCTTGTCCAGGCACTCGACGAGACCGAGATGGACCTGATTGTTGGCGGCGTGGCGATTGGCGGCAGTGCCGGCGTCGGCGTCGCGGCCGGCGTTGCGGTTGTCGACAAGGTGACGGATGCCTTCATCGGCGCAGGCGCACGCGTCACCGGCGAGGGCCACGGCACGGTCGCGGCGAGAACCGGCCGCTACCAAATCGAGTATGCGGGCAGCCAGGCGATGTCGAGCTTCGACCCGCAGGGCGGCAACAAGCCGACCGCGAGCAGCCTGGAGGCTGGTACGCCGTCGGGCCTCACCCAGTTCAAGAACCTCGACCAGGAGGGTGGCGACGACGTCCAGCAGGATCCGGGCTTGACCCAGAACCGGGTTGCGACCGCGTCGGTCGATACCGGCTTCCGTGGCGTGGCCGTCTCCGCCTCGGCGAAGGATGATGTCGAGACTTTTGCGATTTCCGTCGGCGGCGGCGGTTCGGTCGGCGTGGCTGTCGGTGCGGCGGTCAACGTCGTCGATACCAAGACGAAGGCGTTCATCGGAGCCGATGCGCAGATCAACCAGGACATGGCCGGCCCCGGAAATGCAGGACAGTCCGTGCTGGTTGCGGCGGCGAGCGACTTCAGCCATGTCGGTGTCGGGGCCGGTGCGGCTTTCGGCGGTTCGGGCGCGGGCGCGCCCGGCGTCGACGTGTCGGTGATCAAGGTCGACACGGTCGCGACGATCAATGACGGCGCGGACGTGAAGGCGAACAACGACGTTGCGGTGATCGCCACATCCAAGGAAAAGGTCATCGTGGTCTCCGCCGGTCTTGCCTTCAGCGGCACGGTCAGCCTGGCGGGCGGCGTCTCGGTGCTGTCGTTCGACACCGAGACCTATGCCCGTGTCGGTGCCAACGCGACAATTGTCGCCGGCGGCGACGTCGCCGTCATGGCCAAGGACGATTCCGAGGTGGTGGTGGTCGCGGGTGCGGTCGCCATCGGCCTGTCGGGCGGCGGTGCCGCCGGATCGGTCGCGGTCGTCAATGTCGACAAGCTCACCGAAGCGACGATCGGCGACAATGCCAGCATCGACG
>NZ_RZQI01001083.1:0-1786 GCF_003998335.1 Mesorhizobium sp. M7A.F.Ca.CA.002.05.1.1
GCCCAGGTCAAGGATGGTCTGTCCGTCTTCGACATCTCCGATGCCTCGGCCTTCGGCGGCAACATCCAGACCAGCCTTCGCTTCGATCGCAAGCCGGAAGGCTCACAGGTCGAAATCCGCCTTCTGGCGTCCGACATCGACGGCGGTGCATTCGGCACGGCGGCAGGGATGACGCGGCTGGTGCCGGTCGGCACGGGCACCGTCTCGGTGATCCTCAAGGGGCCGGGCAGAACCTGGGATTCCATCTTCGACAATGCCGACGGCTCGGTCTCGGCGACCTTCGGGCCGGGTGCGTTGAGCAAGCTCAACCTGCCGGCCTTCCTCAAACATACCGAACAGGGCGGCTTCTTCGCGCTCGACGATGTCTCTGACGGAACATTGCCGATCGACGGTGCCGAGATCAAGGCCACCATTTCGAAGGGCGTGGCGCGGATCGACAAGGCCGAGGCCAATTCAGCGAAGTACAAGATCTGGCTGTCCGGCATCGCGTCCTACGCCGGGCGCGGACTGGCCTTGTCCGGCGGCGTCATTCAGCCTGACCAGGCGGCAACGCAGGCCAACGGCCAGCAAGGTCCCAACCAGTCATCATTCTTCGTCGGCGGAACCTGGAGCACGCCGTTCATTTCCCCGATCAGCCGCGGCGTTTCGGGGGAATAGGCGACACTGCGCCTTCTGTCTTTCACCCGCGCTGCGCCACCTGCTCGTCGAGCTGGCGCTGCACCTCACGCCGCTTGTTGGCAAGCGAGGCGATGATGACGCCCATCGCCACGACGGCGATCAAAATGGTACAGGCGGCGTTGATTTCCGGCGTCACGCCGAGGCGAACCTGGCTGTAGATCTTCATCGGCAGCGTCGTCGCGCCCGGCCCGGAGGTGAAGCTTGCGATGACCAGATCGTCGAGCGAAAGCGTGAAAGCCAGCATCCAGCCGGAGACGATCGCCGGCATGATGACCGGCAATGTGATCTGGAAGAAGGTCTTCACCGGCGTTGCGCCAAGATCCATCGCGGCTTCTTCCAGCGAGCGGTCGAAAGTCATGAGCCGCGACTGCACGACCACGGCGACGAAGCACATGGTCAGCGTGATATGGGCGAGCGTCACGGTGAGAAAGCCACGGTCGAGCCCGACCGCGACGAAGAGCAGCAGCAGCGACAGGCCGGTGATCACTTCCGGCATGACCAGCGGCGCAAAGACCATGCCGGAGAACAGCACCCTGCCCTTGAAGCGCGTGTAGCGGGTCAAGGTGAGTGCCGCCAGCGTGCCGAGAACGGTCGCTACCGTGGCCGAGATCAGGCCAACGCGCGCCGTCACCCAGGTCGCGTCCATGAGGCCCTGATTGTGGAACAGCGAGACGTACCATTTGGTCGAGAAACCGCCCCAGACCGTAACCAGTTTCGACTCGTTGAACGAGAAGACGATGAGCAGCACGATCGGCAGATAGAGAAAGGCAAAGCCAAGCACGATCGAAGTGATGTTGAAGCGGCTCCAGGTGGCGTTCATGAGGTCACCTGTCCATTTCCTGAGCGCGCGCCTGGGCCCGCTGGAAGAGCATGATCGGCACGATCAGCAGCAACAGCAGGATGACGGCAACGGCCGACGATACCGGCCAGTCGCGATTGGCGAAGAACTCGTTCCACAACGTCTTGCCGATCATCAGCGTCTGCGAGCCGCCGAGCAGATCGGGAATGACGAACTCGCCGACGGCCGGAATGAACCCCAGCAGACAGCCGGCGATGACGCCGGGCAGCGACAGCGGGAAGGGGATCTTCCAGAACGCACTTGTCGGCG
>NZ_RZQI01001084.1:0-1785 GCF_003998335.1 Mesorhizobium sp. M7A.F.Ca.CA.002.05.1.1
AGATCATTGTCGATGGTTTTTGGCGCATGGACGAAGGCAATTGAGCCGCCGGCGGCATCGGTCAGGATCTGCTGGGTACCCGACGTGTCGTTGCCGCCGATATAGATGAAGGCGTCGGCGCCGGCCTTCTTCAGGCCGTTGAGGATGACATCGCAATAGGCGGCGTCGGGCTTGTCGCGGGTCGAGCCGAGGGCGGCGCTCGGCGTGCCGGCAATCAGCCGCAGCCGGTCCTCGGGGATGGCGGAAAGGTCGACATAATTGCCGTCACGGATGCCGCGCACGCCATGGATTGAGCCCAGCACCTTGGCACCTGGATGCCGCTTGCGGATCTCCAGTGTCGCCCCGACAACCGTCTGGTTGATGACGGCGGTTGGGCCGCCGCCCTGCGCGATGACAAACGTTCCAGCCATGCTTGATTTCTCCCGGCGCGATGGTTTTCAAGGCACCTTGGCCTGTCTTGCCGCATCGCGCAACGGGAGTTTCGAGCGGCGCCAACACGCCGCATAAGCGTCAGACGACGACGACCGGATTTTTCTTGGAGACGCGGCTGTAGAGGTCGATGATGTCCTGGTTGATCAGGCGCACGCAGCCCGACGACATCGCCTGGCCGATGCTCCACCATTCGGGCGAGCCGTGGATGCGATAGCCGGTGTCCTTGCCGTCCTGGTAGATGTAGAGGGCACGCGCGCCGAGCGGATTGGTGAGGCCGCCGGGCTGTCCGGCTTGCCATTTCACCAGTTCAGGCTTGCGGGCAATCATCTCTGGCGGCGGCGTCCAGGTCGGCCATTCCCTGCCGTACTGGATGTTGGCGCGACCCGACCAGCGGAAGCCATCCTTGCCGATGCCGACGCCGTAGCGAATGGCGTCGCCACCCGGCTGGACGAGATAGAGCATGCGCTCCTTGAGATGGACGACGATGGTGCCGGGCGCCTCGCCTGTCGTGTCGACGACGATCTGGCGGCGGAATTCCGGCTTGACCTTCAGATATGGCACTTCCGGCACGTTGAAGCCGCCGTCGGTCAGCCCGGCATACATGACGCCGGGGCTGGTGATGTTCTTGTCGACGCTGATGCTTGGCCGGATCGGCCGCACGGAACCCGTGGTGACGTCGTCGAGCTCGAGCTCCGGCAGACCCAAGCCCGAGGTCGAGCAACCGGCGGCGCTCAGCAGCGCGAGCGCCCCTGCCCCGGACAGGATGGCGCGGCGGGAAAGATGATGATCGGTTTCGATTGCGTCGCCATTTCGCGGCGGCGTCAGACCTTGCGGCAACTCACGCATATACCCAGACCCTACGCTGTCGGCGGGAAGCACGGTCCGGCCGGATAGCGGGCATTTTCATCATTCATGGTTGATAAAGCGTGAAGACATTGCACAGCCTGCATTTGCGCATGGCCTTGACGATGTCCGACCTTCTTGCCTGGGCTTGAACGAAGGCTGCTGCACAAAGAGACCTCGGTCGGGCCGGCGTTTCCTACTCCTCAAACCATCAGCGAGGGGCCTCCATGTGCAAGATCTTAAAAACCGACATCAAGCTTTTTGCCGCTGCCATTGTCGCGGCGGCAACCGTTCTCGGTGCCAATGTCAGCCTGGCCGATATCGTGAGCACGCTGAGCGGCGCGAACTGACACCGATCTGCCGCTGGCGCAGTCAGGGAAATCGCCTCTTTACATTCTCCTGGGCCTAAGGATTTATCCTCTTCTTTAAGCTCAAGGGAGACGAGCATGTCCTTCGAAAACTGGGCCGCCTTCGCCGCCGCGTCGACGATCCTCCTCATCATTCCGGGTC
>NZ_RZQI01001085.1:0-1228 GCF_003998335.1 Mesorhizobium sp. M7A.F.Ca.CA.002.05.1.1
CTGGAGGAGACGCTGGCGATCCTCGACATCGAGGATTTCGACCGGGCCGCCGAGCTGCTCTTCCGTGCCAAGAACCGGGATTTTTATGGCGTCGGCGGCTCGGCGCAGATCGCCCGCGATGTCTCGCACAAGTTTCTGCGCATCGGCATCCGCGCATCCGTCTATGACGATTCGCATATGATGCTGATGTCGGCCTCGCTGCTCGGCGGCGACGACATCGCCGTCGGCTTCTCGCATTCGGGAAACACGTCGGCCGTCATCGACGCCATCCAGCTGGCCCGCAAGAACGGTGCCCGCACGCTGGCCATCACCAACTACGACAACTCGCCGCTGGCTGCGGTCGCCGACATCGTGCTTTGCTCGACCGCGCAAGGCTCGCCGCTGATGGGCGAGAACGCAGCGGCGCGCATTGCCCAGCTCAACATCCTCGACGCGCTGTTCGTGGCGGTGGCACAGCGCGATTATCAGGCGGCGGAGCGCAATCTCGGCCGCACCATGTCCGCGGTGACATCGAAACGAAAAGACCGGGGCTCATGACGACATCGCCGCTGGTCACCGTGTTCGGCAGCTTGCACTACGACATCATGGTCGACGCGCCCGACCGCCCGCGCAAGGGCGAGACGGTGACCGGCCATGCCTGGCACCCGAAATGCGGCGGCAAGGGCGGCAATCAGGCTGTCTCGGCGGCGCGGGCCGGCGTGCGCGCGGCGATGATCGGCGCCGTCGGCGACGATGATTTCGGGCGGGCGTTGCTGGCCAATCTCAATCGCGCAGTGGTCGACCACCGCTTCGTGCGGGTGGCCGCTGGCGCCGGCTCCGGCATGAGCGTGGCGATCTTCGACGCGGGCGGCGACTATGGCGCGGTGATCGTCTCGGGCAGCAATCTGACACTGGGCCATGCCGACATTGCCTCTGCTTCCGATGTGATGGTCCAAACGGCAGTGCTTTTGTTGCAGAACGAAGTGCCGGAAGCCGGCAACATTGCCGCCGCACGCGCCGTCAAAGCACGGGGCGGCCGCGTCGTGCTCAACGCGGCCCCCGCGCGCGAACTCTCCGACGAGTTGATCGCGCTGGTCGACATATTGGTGGTCAACGCCATCGAGGCTGAATTCCTGGCTGGCACAGCAGTGTTCGAGACGCTGGACGGGGCCGCCCAAGCCGCACGGCTGCTGGCCGATCTTTATCCGGTGGCGATTGTCACGGCGGGCGGCGAGGGCGTCGCCTGTTG
>NZ_RZQI01001085.1:1238-1783 GCF_003998335.1 Mesorhizobium sp. M7A.F.Ca.CA.002.05.1.1
TGTTGCGATCGGAGCGGTGAGGCGTTTGCTCTGTCCGCCATCCCCGTCAAGGTCGCCAGCACGCATGGCGCCGGCGATGAATTCGTTGGCGCGCTGGCCGCGGGACTTGCCCGTGGGCAGACCATGCGGGCGGCCATCACCGCCGCCAACGCGGCTTCGGCCTTGCTGGTCTCGACGCCAGAGGCCGAGCGCGACGGCATCTGATGGCCTGATTCAACGTTGCAAAGAGCTGCGGCCGCCGCCTGTCCTTGCGGCCTCGCGCGAATTCCGCTAAGGCGCGCCTTTGTCGCCGGGGAACACGGACTTGGACGATCAACGCGCCGACGTCGCCATCATCATGGGCAGCCAGTCCGACTGGGCGACGATGCGCCATGCGGCCGAAACGCTGGAAGCACTCGGCATCCCGCACAAACGGCTGATCATCTCCGCGCATCGCACCCCAGACCGGCTCTATGATTTCGCCAAGGGCGCCAAGGCGGCCGGTTATCAGGTGATCATCGCCGGCGCCGGCGGTGCAGCACACCTGCCCGGCATGACGGCGGCGA
>NZ_RZQI01001086.1:0-1778 GCF_003998335.1 Mesorhizobium sp. M7A.F.Ca.CA.002.05.1.1
CGCCAGCACCAGCAGAGCCAGCAAGGCCCTGAGTTGCTCGCCGCGCAGCCGCTGGCCTGCCTTGGCGCCGTACTGCGCACCGGCGACGCCGCCCGCCATCAGCAGGAAGGCCAGCACGACGTCGACCGTCTGGTTGGTGGTGGCGTGGACCAGCGTCGTATAGGCGGAGGTGAAGATGATCTGGAACGGCGAGGTGCCGATGACGACGTTGGTCGGCACTTTCAGCAGATAGATCAGTGCCGGCACCATGATGAAGCCGCCGCCGACGCCCATGATCGACGACAGGAAGCCGATGCCGGCGCCAAGTCCAAGGACGGGGATGACGCTGACGAACAGTTTTGAGGCCCTGAAGCGCATCTTCAGCGGCAAGCGGTGGATCCAGTTGTGCTGACCGGATTTCTTCAGCACCGGCGCCGCACCGCTGCGCGTGGCGCGCAGCGCATTGACGCTTTCGACCAGCATCAGTCCGCCGACGGTGCCGAGCAGCACGACGTAGAGCAGCGAGATGAACAGGTCGAGCTGGCCGAGGCGGCGCAGGAAGGCGAAGACGAAGATGCCGCCGGTGGAACCGACAATGCCGCCGGCCAGCAATACCCCGCCGAGCTTGAAGTCGAGCGTCCCTCGCTTCATGTGCGAAAGGACGCCGGAGACGGAGGAGGCGATGACCTGGTTGGCGCCCGTGGCGACCGCGATCGCCGGGGGGATGTTGTAGAAGATCAGCAGCGGCGTGATGAGGAAGCCGCCGCCGACGCCGAACATGCCCGACAGGAAACCCACCGCCGCGCCCATGGCCAGCAGGACGAAGATATTGACGGAAATTTCCGCGATCGGGAGATAGATGCCCACCCGTCAGTCTCGATCAGTTCTGCCTGTCGGCGAATGCAACCGTTGCGGGCATCTTGACCCGACAAGCCAATTCGTTCTTGCCCCGGAGGTGCTGCGAAGTCAAACCGCGCTACGCCGCCGAAACAAAAAACATCTCAATCAGTTAACAGGCGAATGTGTGGCAAGGGCGTCGTGGAAACGACGCCTCTGCCGTTATTTGCGCGCCAGCAGCGCCTTGACCAGTTTTTCATCGACTTCGCCGGTCGCCGGCATCTTGTTGTCGGTCTGGAAAGCCATGATCGCGGTCTTCGTCTTCTGGCCCATCTTGCCGTCGGCGCCGCCGGCGTCGTAGCCGTTCTTGTTGAGAATGCGCTGGATGTTCTGGACGGCCTTCTTCATGTCGATGCTGGCTGTCGTCTGCGGCGCGCCGTCCTGCCAGGATTCGGGAATGTCGGCCGAATTGGCCGCCGCATCCAGCGGCTTGGCCTTCCACAGTTCGGTCGCGGCGCGGGCGCGTTCGAGCTGCTCTGGCCGCAGCGCATTGGCGATCTCGTCACGCTTGGCAGCGGCATCCTTGTCGCCGGTCTTGGCGACGAGCGCGAACCATTTGTAGGATTCCTCGAGGTTCTGCTTCATGCCGACGCCCTTGGCGGCGAGGATGCCGAGATTGAACTGGCTGTCCTTGACGCCGACGTCGGCGGCCGCCTGGAACCAGTGCGCGGCCGATTCATTGTCGGTCACGCCGTCTGCCGCCATGGCGAACAAGACGGCCAGATTGTGCATGCCGCTGGCGTTGCCCTGTGCTGCGGAAAGCTGGTACCAGGTCTTCGCCTTCTTGATGTCGCGCGCGACGCCGATGCCCTTTTCGTAGAAGTTTCCGATGCGGTATTCGGCCGGCGCGAAGCCGAGTTCCGCCGATTTCTCGTACCATTTGGCCGCTGCCGCCATGTCTC
>NZ_RZQI01001087.1:0-1777 GCF_003998335.1 Mesorhizobium sp. M7A.F.Ca.CA.002.05.1.1
TCTCAGGAGTCCATATGCGATAGCCCTGCCCCTTGAGGGGGAGATGCCTGGCAGGGTAAAGGGGGGCGCGCCGGAACAAGGCGCTTCTCGGCTGGCGCCGCCCACAACAACCCTCATTTTCGGGGTTACATCAGTTAAAACTCTTCCCTATAAGGCCCTCCTAGCCTGATACCAGAATCGCGAGCACAACCGGCCGGGTCTTCCCGTCCCGGTTTTTTGTGCAAGCCGCCCGCCGAACGGACCTTTGACATGCCAAGACGCACTGACATCAAGTCGATCCTGATCATCGGGGCCGGCCCCATCGTCATCGGCCAGGCCTGCGAGTTCGACTATTCCGGAACCCAGGCCTGCAAGGCGCTGAAGGAGGAAGGCTTCCGCGTCATCCTGGTCAATTCCAACCCAGCCACCATCATGACCGACCCGGAACTGGCCGACGCCACCTATATCGAGCCGATCACGCCCGAAGTGGTCGCCAAGATCATCGCCAAGGAGCGGCCCGACGCGCTGCTGCCGACCATGGGCGGCCAGACCGCGCTCAACACCGCTCTGTCGCTGCGCCGCATGGGTGTGCTCGAGCGCTACAATGTCGAGATGATCGGCGCCGACGCCACGGCCATCGACAAGGCCGAGGACCGCGCGCTGTTTCGCGAGGCGATGAAGAAGATCGGCTTGGAAACGCCGAAGTCGATGCTGGCCAACGCCACCGACGTCAAGAACACCGACCGCAAGACGCATGAGGCCGAGCGCGCCGCCGTCAAGGCCGAGGCGCCTGCCGATCTCGATGCCGCGCTCGACGCGCTGGAGACCCGCTGGAACCTCGGCGAAGGCGACCGCAAGCAGCGCTACATCAGCCATGGCATGGCGATCGCCGCACAGGCGCTCGACCATGTCGGCCTGCCGGCCATCATCCGCCCGTCCTTCACCATGGGCGGCACCGGCGGCGGCATCGCCTATAACAGGGCCGAATTCTACGAGATCGTCCAGTCCGGCCTCGATGCCTCGCCGACCACCGAAGTGCTGATCGAGGAAAGCGTGCTCGGCTGGAAGGAGTATGAGATGGAGGTCGTCCGCGACAGGGCGGACAATTGCATCATCGTCTGCTCGATCGAGAACATCGACCCGATGGGCGTGCACACGGGCGACTCGATCACCGTCGCTCCGGCGCTGACGCTGACCGACAAAGAATACCAGATGATGCGCAACGCCTCGATCGCCGTGCTGCGCGAGATCGGCGTCGAGACCGGCGGCTCCAACGTGCAGTTCGCCGTCAACCCGGCCGACGGCCGCCTGGTCGTGATCGAGATGAACCCGCGCGTCTCGCGCTCGTCGGCTCTGGCCTCGAAAGCGACCGGTTTCCCGATCGCCAAGATCGCGGCAAAGCTCGCCGTTGGCTACACCCTGGACGAGTTGGAGAACGACATCACCGGTGGCGCCACGCCGGCCTCCTTCGAGCCGTCGATCGATTACGTCGTGACGAAAATCCCGCGTTTCGCCTTCGAGAAATTCCCCGGCGCCGAGCCGGTGCTGACCACCGCCATGAAGTCGGTCGGCGAAGTCATGGCCATCGGCCGCACTTTTCAGGAATCGCTGCAGAAAGCGCTGCGTGGACTGGAAACCGGCCTGACCGGCCTCGACGAAATCGAGATCCCCGGCCTCGGCTACGGTGCGGCGACGGCCAACCATGCCGACGACCGCAACGCCATCCGCGCCGCGCTCGGCACGCCGACGCCCGACCGGCTGCGCATGGTGGCGCAGGCGATCCGCATGGGCACGTCGC
>NZ_RZQI01001088.1:0-1772 GCF_003998335.1 Mesorhizobium sp. M7A.F.Ca.CA.002.05.1.1
GAACTCGAAGACCTCACCGTGACGATCGAGCCGGCCCAGTTCGGCCTTGTCGACTGGCTTTACCGCAATGGCGATGTCGTTTCGCGAAGCGACAATGATGACGGCAGCGCCACCATCTCGCTCAAGGCCACGCAAAGCGCCCGCGAAGAGATCGAAAGCAGATTGCGTCGTAAAAACAACGGGTAATCCGGAGCAATTCCAGGAAAAAGTGTATAGCGGTTTTCCGTCCGGAATTGCCCGAAAGAGAGATTACTTCGCGGTCTTTGCTTCCTGCCAGAGCGCTTCCATCTCGGCCAGATCAGCCTTTTCCAGCGTGCTGCCGGATTTTTCCAGAGCTTGTTCGACATAGTGGAAGCGCGAGCGGAATTTTTCGTTGGTGCCGCTCAGCGCTGCTTCGGAATCGAGCTTGAGATGACGGCCGAGATTGACGACGGCAAACAGCATGTCGCCGAGCTCGTCCTTGATCGAGGCGGTGTCGCCCTTTGCCAGCGCCTCGCGCAATTCGCCGATCTCTTCCTCGATCTTGTCGAGGATGGGCGCCGCCTCGCTCCAGTCGAAACCGACGCGGGCGGCCTTCTCCTGAAGTTTCAGCGCCCGGGTCAGTGCGGGCAGGGCGACCGGCACGCTGTCCAGAAACCCCTTGCCGTTGTCTTCGGGATCGAGACCACGCGCGAGGCGGGCGCTTCGTTTCTCCGCCTTCTCTTCGGCCTTGATCTCTTCCCACATGCCCTTGGCCATGCCGGCGTTGCGGGCTTTCTCGTCGCCGAAGACATGCGGATGGCGGCGGATCATCTTCGTCGTGATGGCTTGCACCACATCCGGGAAGGCGAATTCACCGGCCTCCTCGGCCATCTGCGCGTGATAGACAACCTGCAGCAGAAGGTCGCCGAGCTCGTCGCGCAGATCGTCAAGGGCGCCGCGCGCGATGGCGTCCGCCACCTCATAGGCTTCCTCAATCGTGTAGGGGGCGATGGTCGAGAAATCCTGTTCGATGTCCCAGGGACAGCCGGTCTTCGGCGCCCGTAGCGCCGCCATGATCTCGATCAGGCGCGAAATGTCTTTCGATGGCGTCATCTAGAGCTATTCCAGGAAAAGTGTGAAACGGTTTTCTGTCCGGAATTGCGTCAAAACAGTCTATCGGATGCTATCCCGCGACCGGCCGCGCGGCTAACGCTGTCAGCCGGCGCGGAAGCCTTGTCCACAGACAAGCCGCGTCAATCAAGAACCGAAACGATCGCCTTGGCGAGTTCGTCCATGCCGTCCTCGGGCAGGCCGGCGACATTGATGCGGCTGTCGCCGACCATGTAGACGCCGTGCTCGGCACGCAGTCGCTCGACCTGCGCTTCCGTGAGCCCAAGGCGGGAGAACATGCCGCGATGGCTGGCGACGAAATCGAAACGGTCGGAATTCGACTGCCGGCGCAGCGCCTCGGCGAACTGCACGCGTAGCCTGAGCATGCGCAGCCGCATCTCTTCAAGTTCGGCTTCCCAGTCGGCGCGCAAGGCGGCATCTTCGAGCACGATGCGCACGGCCGCCGCACCGTGGTCCGGCGGCATCGAATACATGGCGCGCGCCGCCGACAGCATCTGGCTCATCGCCACATCCGCCTGTGCGCCGTCCCTGGCCAGGATCATCGCCGCGCCGACGCGGTCGCGGTAGACAGCAAAATTCTTCGAGCAGCTCGAGGCGACGACCATTTCCGGAATTTTTGCCGCCAGCAGGCGCAAGCCGAGGGCATCGGCCTCGAGGCCATCGCCAAAGCCCTGATAGGC
>NZ_RZQI01001089.1:0-1768 GCF_003998335.1 Mesorhizobium sp. M7A.F.Ca.CA.002.05.1.1
GATCTCGACGGCGGCGGCGTTTCGCTTCAGCCAGATGCCGGTCACGAAAATGGTGGCGGGGATCTTGTTGTCCACCAGCGCCGAAAGGATCCGGTTGTCGGTCTGTCCGCCGCACGCGTCGAGCGTAAGCGCCACACGGCCGGCTCCGCTCGCCTGCGACTTGATGTGCAGCGTCGGCTCGACGAGGGGCGCGGCATGGCTGGCGGATGCCATCGCCCACGACAGGGCGATCATGCAGAGACTTTTTTGCAGCAGGCGCATCAAACCGATTCCCGGACCCGTCATTTCAAGCAGGCATCCCAACGACCCGCATGAAGGCGGAAATCGGGATGGCGCATAGCAGAAAAGCGCTCCGCGACAATGTGACCGTTCCTGTGGCGAAGGGGGTCATTCCGCCGCGTCGAGGGTCGTGCATGCGACGCATGATCTCAGATGGCGTGTTCCAGTTTCATTTCGGTGCGCGAAAGAACCTCGCGCACCGCATCGACCACAGGCTTGACCTCCAGGCCCCAGACGCAGCATGCCTTGCTGGGATCTGGCGCGCGGCAGAGGTTTTCGGCCATGCAGGCGCAAGGCATCGGCGGCTGGAGCGAGATGCTGGGCACGCCGACGGGACCCCAGCGCGACGGCTCCGTCAGACCGAACAATCCGACAACCGGGGTTCCGGTGGCTGCGGCCATGTGCATCGGGCCGCTCTCATTGCCGAGAAACAGCCGGGCCTGTTTCAGCACCGCCAGCAGGCTTTCAAGCGACAGGTCACCGACGAGATTGACGACCGACGGCGCGGTCCTGGCGACGATACGTTCGGCGATCTCGCGCTCGTCCGGGCCGCCCACCAGGACTACGTCCAGGCCGGTCTCGCCGGCAATCTCGACGATCACTGCTGCAAACCGCTCCGGCTGCCAACGTCGGCCCTCGAAGCTTGCACCCGCATGTACCGCGATGAATGCGTTTGGCCTCAGATGGCGCTTACCCAGCAGCGCCAATGCTTTCGCCGTCTCCATTGGCAGCGGCTCAAGGTTTGGAATCACCGTGCGAAGTTCGATGCCGAGCGCTTCGAGCGGCGAGAGGTAGCGGTACAGGAAATGCTGACCATCAAAGCCGTAGGGCTTGGCAAAAACGTTGGCGGGCTGCCGCTCCAACATACGCAAGGGTCTTTCGGAAGGACTGTAACCGACACGGGTCTTGGCGTTGACGAGCCCGGTGACGATGCGCGACGTCTTCGAGTCGGTCAGGTCGATGGTCAGGTCGAAACGGAAGCGGCGCAACGCCCGCACCATGGCGTAAAGCTCTTTCCCGCGCTCCAAGGACGTGCCGCGCATGCGGTCGCGCCTGAATGTGACCACCTCGGAAGCTATATCATGGGCGATCACGAAGCTCTCGAAGCGAGCCTCGCACAGAAAGACGATGCTGGCGCCGGGGAATGCGAGCCGCAGGTTCTTGGCGAGCGCCGAGGCGAGGACGAGATCGCCTATGAACTTGGTTTGGACGACCAGGATCGAGTGGAACGGCGCGGGAGAAATCTGCAGCATCTGTTTCCGGGAGCAATTTGCGGATAGCCGCAAATTGGGCAGGAACAATGTCGAGATTGCGCGACGCCGCCAGCACGTTCGCGTGAATTGCCTTACAAAACGGTAAGCTGGATGGATCCTATCGGCGGCCTGCCTTCGCAACCAGCACCGCAGCCTGCGCGGCCGCCAGCCTGGCGATCGGTACGCGATAGGGCGAACAGGACACGTAGCCGAGGCCGACCTCTTCGCAAAAGCGG
>NZ_RZQI01001090.1:0-1767 GCF_003998335.1 Mesorhizobium sp. M7A.F.Ca.CA.002.05.1.1
GTGACGAACACGCATTTGTCGTCGATGCCGGCGACGGCATCGACGACAAATGCGTGTTCGTCACCACGGAAGGCGAGGCAGCAATCTTTGAAGGATCAAACCCCGCTGGTGCGACTGCGGCGGAATGGAACTTGGTCGGCCGCTACGATCTGACGGACCCGATGGGCAAGCGTGGTACGATGCGAGCCGGCGGCGATCTGATCGTGGCCACCAAAGAAGGCCTGGTGCCGATCTCAGCCGCCATCAACAAAGACGCGGCGGCGCTGTCGCTTGCGGCTATCTCCCGCAATATCGAACCGGATTGGAAGCGTGAGGCTGCTCGCCGGCTTTCCCTGCCGTGGGAGATCATCAAGTGGCCGGACATGAACTATGCGATTGTCGCGTTGCCGGTGACGGCGGCCGGACAGGAAGCATGGTCGTTCGTCGTCAATCTCGAAACCGGGGCTTGGTGTAAGTTCGTCGGATGGGCCACGCGCTGCATCGAACTGCATGACAGCCGCCTCTATTTCGGTACCAATGACGGCACGGTTTTCGAGGCCGAGATTGCGGGCAATGATAACGGCTTGCCGATTTACTATACCTATGTCGGCAACCCGGATCACATGAAGTCTCTGGGCGGCTTGAAGACCGTTCACCAGGCGCGCCCGACCTTTCTCAGCGCCACGCCCTACAGCCCGAAAATCTCTTTCTCGGTCAACTATTCCGTCAGTCTGCCGCCAGCCCCTCCGGCGGCGGATGGCGGCACGGCGGACCTGTGGGATTCGGGCCAGTGGGATGTCGCGAAGTGGGACCAGGCGCAGCCTGTTGCATCGGTAGGCGGCGGGCAATGGATTTCGATCGGCAAGACCGGATATGTCATGCAGCCGCAACTGCAAATCACCGGATTTCTGAACCAGCGCCCAGTCACCGAATTCGTTCAGCTCGATGTCACTTTTGAAACGGGAGGCGTCGTTGTCTGACTACGCCATCAGTATCGAGAATTTCAACGCCGCATGGCCCGAGCTGGAACCCATGTGCCGGACTCACTATGGCGAGATGCAAGCTCGGATGGCTGGCGAAGGGATGACGATCGGCGAATTCAAGCCGCGCCTGAACGTCTACGGCGCCGCCGGGCATCTGCTCTGCTTTCTGGTCAGGACCGGCGATGGCGAGGCCGTGGGGTACGCCTTCATCTGGATCACCCAGGACATGCACAATTCCGAGATGATCGCCCAAGAAGACACGATTTACATGCGGCCGGACCATCGCAACGGCATCGGCCGCCGCTTCACCAAGCATATTCTGACTGAACTGAAAGCGCGCGGCTGCGTCAGGGCGCACGTCACCATCGCCACCGATCTACGCGTTGCAAAGATGTGCGAGCGCGTGGGCTTCAAGCGGTCGGCAATCGCCATGACCTATTTTCTCTAGGAGACCCTGACCATGTGTGCCCCAGACGCTCCCGCGCCGCCCGACCCGAAAGAGACATCAGCAGCGTCGACCGCAACGAACGTCGGCACCGCGATTGCGAATGCCAACCTCGGCAACGTCAATCAGGTGACGCCCGATGGCTCGCTGAACTATTCCCAGACGGGAACGTACAAATGGAATGATCCCTACACGGGCAAGTCCTATGACATCCCGACCTACACGGCCACGCAAACGTTGTCGGGAACCGGTCAGGCGATTAAAGACCAGACCGACCAGGCAAAGCTGAACCTGGGCGAACTGGCGGCCGGCCAATCGTCGTTTCTGAAGGATTGGCTCGCCAAGCCGGTCGACCTGTCC
>NZ_RZQI01000108.1:0-10985 GCF_003998335.1 Mesorhizobium sp. M7A.F.Ca.CA.002.05.1.1
GCCCGCTGACCAGATGGAACAGCCTGCCGTTCTGCCCGGAAAAATGCATCGGGATGACCGACGCCCTGGCGTCCTGGACGAGACGGGCGGGAAACATCTTCCACGGCAAGTCGCGTGCCTGGCCAAAGCCCTTCGGCGCGGTGGCGACACCGCCGGCCGGAAACACCACGATGGTGACGCCTTCCTTCAACAGCCGCACCGCCTCATGGCGCACGGCCATGTTGTTCTTCAGCGCGTCCTTGGTCTCGGAAAAGTCGATTGGCAGCGAGTAAGGCTCCATCTCGCGGATCTTGAGCAGGTCCTTGTGAATTATCACCCGGAACGGGCGTCCGAGCTGCTCGACCAACGACAGCACGGCAATGCCGTCACCAATGCCGAACGGATGATTGGCGACGATCACCAGCGGCGTGTTCGGCAACTGTGCCGGCGGCCACTGATCCGATGTCCGCACGCGGACGTCGATCAGTTCGAGCATACGGCTGAACACGCGTTCGCCTGTCGGCACGACCTGGCGGCGCCAGAAATCATAAAGTGCTGTGTAGCGGTCGCGGCCCGACAGGCCTTCGACCGAATGAATGAACCAGCGTGTCAGCGCCGGCTGGCGCGGATTGGCATAGGAAAGCTCGGGAAAGGGTCGTTCGCGCAATTTCAGCTTGAGCATGAGGGCTCGTTACAAGGTCGGCGTGACAGGGATATGAAGTAACCGATGTTCCGCCCCCACCGGCACTGGCCCGATGGGGTCAAGGCGCGGAGGCGAGAGCGTCTTGGCGGCCCGACGGTGGTTTGCTACACGAATCTCATGATCATACGACCAGAAAACGCCCATGACATTGCAGAAATCCGCGCGCTGGTCACCACCGCTTTCGACGGTGCGCCATACAGCGCTGGAACGGAGGGAGCCATTGTTGACGCCCTGAGAGCGGGAGGCGCGTTGACGGTTTCCTTGGTGGCAGAACAAGATGGTGAGATCGTTGGTCATGTCGCCTTCTCTTCAGTCAAGATCGACGGCACCGAAGTCAATTGGTACGGTCTCGGGCCAGTTGCAGTGCGACCTGACCGACAGCGGCAAGGCGTCGGTGTTCAGCTAATAGAAGCTGGACTTGACCGGATAAAATCGCTTGGCGCGGCTGGATGCGTGGTTCTAGGCGATCCCGGCTACTATTCCCGATTTGGGTTCAAGGCCGACCCCACTCTGAGGTTTCCAGACGTTCCGCCGGAGTATTTCCAATGTTTGGATTTTGGCCCTGACGCTCGGCAAGGCGTCGTCCTTTATCATCCGGCTTTTTACGGAGCCTAATCCACTTCACAAGGCGTGGTGGTCGCGTCTTCAAGGCAGCGCGTCCTGGCAATCAACCCGATGGTCGCCGACAAGGTGTGAAGGACATACCGCCTACTATGAAAATGGCGGTGGATCGCTCCACCGCCATTTGGTCGAAACCATGCCAATCAAGCCGCGCGTTTGCGCCGGCGGTCGGGTGTAACAGCTTCCTCGGTCAGTTGCGCGATCGCCTGGTCGAGGCCAAGCGATTCCTGGTCGCGCGAGCCCAGCCGGCGCATGTTGACGGTCTGCTCTTCCGCCTCGCGCTTGCCGCAGACGAGGATGACCGGAACCTTGGCTAGGCTGTGCTCGCGGACCTTGTAGTTGATCTTCTCGTTGCGCAGATCCGCTTCCGCCAACAGCCCTGCGGCCTTCAGCTTTGCCACCACCTCGGTCGCATAGCCGTCGGCATCCGACGTGATCGTCGCCACCACCACCTGCAGCGGCGCGAACCACAGCGGGAAATGGCCGGAATAGTTCTCGATCAGGATGCCGAGGAAGCGCTCCATCGAGCCGCAGATCGCGCGGTGCACCATCACAGGCTGCTTCTTCTCGGAATCGGAGCCGATATAGAAGGCGCCGAACCGTTCCGGCAGGTTGAAGTCGACCTGCGTCGTGCCGCACTGCCATTCGCGGCCGATGGCATCCTTGAGCACATATTCGAATTTCGGGCCGTAGAAGGCGCCCTCGCCCGGATTGATCGAGGTCTTGATGCGATTGCCGGACCGTGTCCTGATCGTCTCCAGCACGCTCCCCATGATCGCCTCGGCATGATCCCAGGCTTCGTCGGTGCCGACGCGTTTATCGGGCCGCGTCGACAGCTTGACGCTGATTTCGTCAAAACCGAAATCAGCATAGGTCGACAGGATCAGATCGTTGATGCGCAAGCACTCCGCGGCCAGCTGCTCCTCGGTGCAGAAGATGTGCGCATCGTCCTGCGTGAAGCCGCGAACGCGCATCAGCCCGTGCAGCGCGCCCGACGGCTCGTAGCGGTGCACATTGCCGAATTCCGCAAGCTTTACGGGAAGATCGCGATAGGACTTCAACCCATGCTTGAAAATCTGCACATGGCCCGGACAGTTCATCGGCTTCAGCGCGAAGACCCGGTCGTCATCGGTGTCGTCGCCGGCGACCGTCACCTTGAACATGGCGTCGCGATACCAGCCCCAATGGCCTGACGTCTCCCACAGGCTCTTGTCGAGCACCTGCGGCGCGTTGACCTCCTGATAGCCCTGCTCGTCGAGGCGGCGGCGCATGTAGTTGACCAGGTTCTGGAACATCTTCCAGCCCTTGGCATGCCAGAAGACGACGCCCGGTCCCTCTTCCTGGAAATGGAACAGGTCCATCTCGCGGCCGATCTTCCTATGGTCGCGCTTCTCGGCCTCCTCCAGCATCATCTGGTAGGCTTCGAGCTGCGCCTGATCAGCCCAGGCCGTGCCGTAGATGCGGGTCAGCATCGGGTTGTTCGAATCACCGCGCCAATAGGCGCCGGCCACCTTCATCAGTTTGAAGGCATTGCCGATCTGCCCGGTCGAGGCCATGTGCGGGCCACGGCAGAGGTCGAACCAGTCGCCCTGCGCGTAGATCTTGAGATCCTGATCCTCGGGAATGGCGTCGATCAACTCCAGCTTGTAGCGTTCGCCCTTGTCGGCAAACACTTTTTTCGCCTTGTCGCGCGACCAGACTTCCCTGGTGAACGGCTTGTTGCGCGCGATGATCTCACGCATCTTCTTCTCGATCACCGGAAAATCGTCGGGCGTGAACGGCTCGTTACGGGCGAAGTCGTAGTAGAACCCGTTCTCGATCACCGGCCCGATGGTCACCTGCGTTCCCGGCCATATCTCCTGCACGGCTTCCGCCAGCACATGGGCCGCGTCGTGGCGGATCAGCTCCAGCGCGCGCGGGTCGTCGCGGGTGACGATCTCGACCTTGCCGGACTTGCCGAGCGGATCGCTGAGATCGCGAACCGTGCCGTCGATCGCATAGGCGACCGCCTTCTTGGCCAGCGATTTGGAGATCGATTCGGCGAGGCCAGCACCGGTCATCGCCGCGTCATATTCGCGGACGGAGCCATCGGGAAATGTCAGGGAAACGGAATTCAGCATATATATCTCCTATCCAGTCCCGCAAACGAGCGCGGGTGGTTGAAATGCATGTCGCCCAAAAGTGTATGGCGGTTTTGGGTTACGACATGCATAGGGAAAAGCCGGATGCGTCCGGCAGCGGCTGTCTTTTATGGACAGATTCCGCCGCCGTAAAGCCCGGCTCAAATGTCAGCGTTCATTTGATGAGGAGCGGCAAATCCTTCAGGAACGCAGCCCGGGTCTTGAGGCCCTTTGGCATGTCCGTACGGTTGGCATCGACGACAAGCCGCGCAAAGACGATCTGGCGGCCATCCTTGTTCGCCCATCCGACGAACCAGCCAAGCGAGCGCTTGTCCTGGACCTTGTCGGCGTCGTTGCGCAGCCTGGTGCTGCCGGTCTTGCCTTGCACCGTCCAATCCCCGGCCTGGAAGGTCGGGATGATGGCTGATGTCATGTCGTAGGCCTTGGCCGAGACAGGCAGCTTGCGGGCCAGCAGCTTGCGCAGGAATTCGACCTGCTCGACCGGCGTGATCTTGAGCGAGGAATTCACCCAGGACTTGGTCAAACCATCATTCTTGCCGGGATTACCGGAAACATCGGCATTGCCGTAGTCGAATTTCGAGACATAACCGGCAAAACTCTCAGACCCAAGCCGGCGGGTGATTTCCCGGGAAAACCACAGGATCGAATCTCGCTCCCAGACCACCGGATCGACGGTCTTCTGATCCCGCTTCACCGCGCTGAATTCAGGCTTGTAATCCCAGCTCGGCGTGTGCTCGTCGCTCAGGATCCCGCTGTCATAGCCGATCAGCGACAACGGCACCTTGAACGTCGACGCCGGGCTGAACCGCTGGTCGCACACCCCGTCCTGGTAAAGCGTCTTGCCGCTCGCCGCATCGGCGATCACCGTGCACTGCACGTCCCCCAGCGGCGCCGATTGCGCGCGCAACGGAAATCCCAGCAGCCAGGCGAGCAGGAACAGTATCCCGGCAAAGATGAAGGGAAGACGGTCGAAATTGCGCATTTGTCTGCTCGCTCAAGAGGGGGGTTCGCGAGCGGCTTAGCGAGGTCTCTTGTCTCGATTTTGTCTCAAATGCGCAGTCTTTGTGCAGGCTGTTGTTAACCCTACCGGATCGTAAACGGGCAGAGCCGCCGGTACCTGACCGACGCGATCACCCCTGCGCTTCGCCGCGCTTGCTGCCGATCCGCCAGTACCGCCATGGCGTGAACCAGACATAACGATCCTCCAGCACCTCCGGCACGCGGTCGATGCCATGCGTGCCGAATGGCCCGCAGCGCAGCACACGGAACAATCCCATCCAGCCGCCGGCCCACAGGCCATGGCGGGCGATCGCCTCATGGGCATATTCCGAACAGGTCGGCAGATGCCGGCAGGTATTGCCGACAAAGCCCGACAGCGTCAGCTGATAGAGGCGCACGAGCGACGTGCCGAGGAGACGGCCCGGCGTCTTGCGCCATGGACCGGGCCAGTTGCGGCCGCGTTTCGGCGGCCTGGCGATATGCGCATGCCCATGCTGGTCGCGCACCACAGTCTCCGTATCGCGTTTCCCAGGCGATAGATGTGAGCTTCCACTGGAGAACGCAATCCCCACTCCTTGTGCGCACTCAGTCGTCACGGGCGGAACGGCGAAACGGCTGCCTGTCAGGCGAAGACGCCCACCGGCCACGACTGGTCGGCTCTTCGTAACGCTTTTCATGCTGTCTTCTGTCACGCCATTGAAACGTTGCGATCCGCATGACATCGCCAAAGATGCTCAGCAACTGGATCATGGTCGGTCTCCTTTGACATGGATTAGACCGCCGCTGGCCTTCGCCTTCAAACGAGTATAATTTCCACTTCGGATAATCCTGGGTTATGCGAAATGAAGCGTGGGCGCCTGCCGCTGACGGCATTGAGGAGCTTCGAGGCGGCGGGCCGGCATCTGAGCTTCAGCCGGGCCGCCGAGGAGCTTTTCGTCTCGCAGGCGGCGATCAGCCGGCAGATCCGGGAACTCGAAACCTTCCTGCGCCAACCCTTGTTCGAACGTCACCATCGCCGTGTCGAACTGACCGACACCGGGCGGCGTCTGCTGGAGCAGCTTGTCAGAAGTTTCGACGCCATCGATACCTTGCTTGGAGAACTGGTGGCGACACCGGCGCAGTCCGTGGTCCGCGTCAGTGTCGAGCCGTCGCTTGCATCCGTGTGGCTGGTGCCGCGGCTCAACCGGTTTCGCCAATTGCGGCCTGACATCGACGTCTCGCTCGAGGTCGACCCAAGGCTGATCGAGTTCCGCAGCGATCAGCCGGAGCTTGCCTTGCGCTTCAGCGCGCATGCCACCTCGTGGCCGCGCAGTCAGGCTGAGCGGCTTGCCTCGACGGTCGATTCGCCGGTCCTGTCGCCGGCGCTGCTTGCCTCTGGCCCTGCCCTCGACAGGCCGATCGATCTTGGTCGCTACACGCTCTTGCACGAGGAGAACCGCCAGGGCTGGGCGCGCTGGTTCGAAGCGGCCGGCGTGCCCGCCGACGCCATACCGGCGCGCGGGCCGATGCTGGCGGATGCGTCGCTTTCAAAGCAGGCCGCCTTGCTCGGACATGGCGTGCCTTGGGCGATCTCTTGCAGATCGGCGCGGAAATCGCATCCGGCGCGCTGGTCAAGCCGTTCGACATCGACGTCGCATCCGGCGCCTATTGGCTGGTGGCCAGAAACTTGCGCGACCTCTCGGAACCGGCCGCCGCGTTCGCCGACTGGCTCAGAAGCGAATTTGCCGAAAGCAGGCGGGTGCTGGAAGCGCAGGCTTGAACCTTCCGGCCGGGCCCGCTACTTGGCCTTCTTGCGGTATTTTTCGAAGAGTTTGTCGAGCGTATCCGCGGCCGGAAGCTCGCCCGGTGAGTCTTCTCCCGGGTTGAATGTGAGGATGACATCGCGCCACATATCATAGTGGGCAGCATATGATGTCAGCCTGGGAAATGGCGCGCAGCGTGCGATGGCCCGGACAGCGGACTCGGCAACCTTGTCCGGCGGCGTCGTCACAGGACCGAGGATTTTTGGCGGGCCTGCGAGTGACCCGTCCTTGTTCAGACTGATCTGGACGCGTGCAATGCTGTGGGTGTTTGCAGGCATGTTCCAACAATGCTGGATTGCCTTCATGAGATAGTCGCCGATATCGCGCTCGACCGCTACGTCTGCCCGGCTCGGGGTCCCGCCCAACGCGAGTGAGCCAGCAAGGCTCCCGGCAAACACCAGGCTTTGGTAGCCAAACCCCAAGGTCAGGCCGCTTCTTCGGCGCGCTTCTTCTCGATCTGGCCGATGGCGTCGACCACGGCATCGAAAGTCAGCATGGTCGAAGCGTGCCGCGCCTTGTAGTCGCGCACCGGCTCCAGATATCTGAGGTCGGCGAAGCGACCGTCCGGCGGGGCGCCATTTTCCTTGAGCATCTTCAGCATGGTGTCGCGCACCGCGCGCAATTCCTCAGCACTCGCGCCGACGACATGCTGCGCCATGATCGATGACGACGCCTGGCCGAGCGCACAGGCTTTCACGTCATGGGCAAAGTCCGTGACCAGGCCGTCCTGCATCTTGAGGTCGACGGTGACCGTGGAACCGCATAGCTTGGAGTGAGCCTTGGCGGTCGCGTCAGGATGATCGAGACGGCCGATGCGGCCAATGTTCCCGGCAAAACCGAGAATTTTCGCGTTGTAGACCTCGTTTATCATTATTTTCCAATCCGTCGCCGCCAAGCGAACAGCGATTGCCGCTGTCGTGTCTTCCTTTCGCTCGCTATGACCTTATATAATGCTGGCAGTCCGGTATCGACAAGAACGACGAAAGCCAATGTCCTTGCCGGGAAGTTCACGCCACTTACGGGGCTGGAAACGGGGCGAGTTTCCGACACCGAAAGGTCGTGGTCCGTTCAACTCGTTCCTCCGCCGAGAGGGACTACGGGAGACGCCTTTATGGATGCCGTCATCAAGAAGCTCATGCCACAGTCAGCCTATATGGAAAAGCCGGTCACCGACCGGCCAAGCGAAGCCGAAGTCGAAGCCGCCGTGCGCACGCTTTTGCGCTGGACCGGCGACAATCCGGACCGCGAAGGGCTGGTCGACACGCCGAAGCGGGTGGCAAAGGCCTATCGCGAAATGTTCGGCGGCTACGACATGTGCCCGGCGGACGAGCTCGGCCGCACCTTCGAGGAGGTCGCCGGCTACGATGACCTGGTCATCGTCAAGGACATAACATTCCATTCGCATTGCGAGCACCACATGGTGCCGATCATCGGCAAGGCACATGTCGGCTATCTGCCGGATGGCAAGGTTGTCGGCCTGTCCAAGATCGCCCGCGTCGTCGATATCTTCGCCCACCGCCTGCAGACCCAGGAGGCGCTGACGGCGCAGATCGCCGGCGTCATCCAGGACGTGCTCAATCCGCGCGGCGTCGCCGTCATGATCGAGGCCGAGCACATGTGCATGGCCATGCGCGGCATCCGCAAGCAGGGTTCAACTACGCTGACCTCGACCTTCACCGGCGTCTTCAAGGATACGCCCGAAGAGCAGGTTCGTTTCGTGACCATGGTGCGTGGCGGCGGGATCTGAATGGCCCTCGCCGGCCATCAGACCATGATCCCGAAAAGTGGAGACCGGTTTTCGGACAAGATCATGGTCAACGAGGAAAATGGACCGGCGATGTCGGCACTGGAATTTCCAAAAGCTCCGTCGGACAAGAAAGCGCTCGAGGAAGGCGCGGTGTTCTCGCCGCGCTTCGATGCAGCCGGGCTGGTCACGGTCGTCGTCACCGATGCCGGAGACGGCATGCTGTTGATGCTTGCGCATATGAATGCGCAAGCACTGGCACTGACGCTGGAGACCGGCATCGCCCACTACTGGTCGCGCTCGCGCAACGTGCTTTGGAAAAAGGGCGAAACATCAGGCAATTTTCAGCATGTCGTCGAGATGCTCACGGATTGTGACCAGGATGCCATATGGTTGCGCGTCAAAGTGTTGGGCCACGACGCAACCTGTCACACCGGCCGGCGTTCATGCTTTTATCGGACGGTGGGGCTGGTCGATGGCAAGGGGACGCTTGCCGGCGACGGCAGCAAGCCGCTGTTCGATACGGAAAACACGTATCGGAAACCACCAGCTTGAACCTTCTGCCTGACACCAACCACACAGATTCATCATTTCGATACGGCCCGCTCGTATAGTAGCCGTGGGACAAGGGAGATCATGATGCTCGAGTGGGCGTCATTGCGTAACAGACCAGATGTCAGGGAGGCCAACGGCCTATCCTCGTCAGGCGGCGCGTCCGAAACGAACTCCCAGAAGAAAACAGCCATTTCGCTCGCCTTGGGTGGCGGTTGCGCCCGCGGCTGGGCGCATATCGGCGTGCTGCGCGCGCTCGACGAAGCCGGCATCGAAGTGTCGATGATCGCCGGCACCTCGATCGGCGCGTTGGTCGGCGGCTGCTATCTCGCCGGCAAACTGGACGAGCTCGAAGAATTCGCCCGCAGCCTGACCAAGCGACGCATCTTCGGCCTGCTCGATCTCAATTTGCGCGGCAGCGGCCTGTTCGGCGGTATGAAGCTCGATGCAAGGCTGCGCGAGCACATGGCCGGCATTCGTTTCGAGGACCTTGCCAAGCCGTTCGTCGCGGTCACCTCCGAGATCCGCACCGGCCACGAAATCTGGCTGTCGAGCGGCTCATTGATCACCGCCATGCGCGCCTCCTACGCGCTGCCCGGCGTGTTCGAGCCGGTGAATTGCAACGGCCGCGTGCTGGTCGACGGCGCGCTGGTCAACCCGGTACCGGTATCGGTCTGCCGCGCCTATGAGCAGCCGCTCGTCGTGGCGGTCAACCTTCACTATGATCTGTTCGGCCGCGCCGCCGTCATCAAGCATAGCGCCGGCGAGTTGGTCGTTGAAAAGGACGCGCCGCGGCCTGGTCAGATCGACGCCGAGCGCCAGTCGCATCAGACGCGGCTCGGCATCACCGGCGTCATGGTCGAGGCCTTCAACATCATTCAGGACCGCATTTCGCGCGCCAGGCTTGCCGGCGACCCGCCTGACATGTCGCTGCAGCCGAAGCTCAGCCATATCGGCCTGACCGAATTCCACCGCGCCGACGAGGCGATCAACCTCGGCTATCAGGCGACGATGGCGCAGATCGGCGAACTGACCCGGCTGCAGACCGTTCTCGCCTGATCAAAGCCTACGCACGAGCCGCATCGGTGATGCGAAACTGCACGGTGCGGTTGCCATTCCAGTAGTTGCCTGACAGCGAACCGGCGACGTGGATCGTCTTGCCCCGGTTCTTGAACAGGAATTCGCCAAGTGCGGTATCGACAGCGCGAAAGGCGATCGCCTGGATGCGGCCGCCGCTTTCCGATTGCAGTTCGACGCGGATGTGGTTGGTGCCGACCGGCCGCGCATCGGCCAATCGGTGGCGCGGCAACGCGAAAACAGGGGCCACATGCCCGGCACCGAAGGGTCCGGCCTGTTCCAGCGCGTCGAGCAGGCTGAGCGTCGCGCCTTCAGCGGCAAGTGCGCCGTCTATGGCCAGGCTTTCCTCGCCCTGCAGGCGAAACACGTCGGCTGCCGCCCGTTCTTCGAAAAACGCCCTGAGTTCGCCAAGCCTTGCCCGCTCCACGGTGATGCCCGCCGCCATGCCATGGCCGCCGCCCTTGACGATCAGACCGGCAACGGCCGCCTCGCGCACCAGCCGGCCGAGGTCGAAACCCGAGACCGAGCGGCCCGAACCGGTGCCGATGCCCACAGCATTGAACGCGATGGCGAAGGCGGGCCGCCGGGCATGATCCTTCAATCGCGAAGCGAGCAGGCCGACAATACCCGGATGCCAGCTGTTGGAGGCGGTGACGACGATAGCCGGGCCATTGCCGCCGGCGAGCTCTGCATCGGCCTCGACGCGCGCCGCCGCGAGCATCTCCTGCTCCATCAACTGCCGTTCCTGATTGAGCCGGTCGAGCGTCTCGGCAATGGTGCGCGCCTCGACCGGGTCGTCGGTCGCAAGCAGCCGGCTACCAAGTGCGGCATCGCCGATGCGTCCGCCGGCATTGATGCGCGGGCCGATCAGATAGGCCAGATGGAAAGTGCTGATCGGCTCGCCGATACGCGACACGCGTGCCAGTGCCGCCAACCCTTCATTCTTCTGCTGGCGCGCCATCTGCAGCCCCTTGACCACGAAGGCGCGGTTGACGCCGGTCAGCGGCACCACGTCACAGACTGTGGCCAATGCCACGATATCAAGCAGCGAAAGCAGGTCCGGCGGCGTAGCATCGGCCATGCGGCCGCGCAGGATCCTGGCCGTCTGCACAAGGGCGAGGAAGACCACGCCGGCGGCACAGAGATGGCCCTGCCCGGAAAGGTCGTCGTCGCGATTGGGATTGACGACGGCAATTGCCGCCGGCAAGGCACCGCCGACCTGGTGGTGGTCGAGCACCACGACATCGGCCCCAGCCTCGTTGGCGGCATCGATGGAAACGGCGCTGTTGGTGCCGCAATCGACAGTGACGATCAGTGTCGCGCCACGCGAAACAAGTTCGCGCATGGCATCCGGGTTGGGCCCATAG
>NZ_RZQI01001091.1:0-1764 GCF_003998335.1 Mesorhizobium sp. M7A.F.Ca.CA.002.05.1.1
CCGCTGATCAAGGGTGCGCTGTTGCAGCCGGGAACCCATGTCGACCTGGTCGGAGGCTTTACGCCGACGATGCGCGAGAGCGACGACGACGCGATCAGGCTCGCCCGCGTCTATGTCGACACCCGCGCCGGCGCCACCAAGGAAGCCGGCGACATCGTCCAGCCGCTGGCCTCCGGCGTGCTGAAGCCGGAAACCATCGTCGCCGATCTGCACGAATTGGCGCGCGGCCAGAAGAAGGGTCGCGAGAGCGCCGGTGAGATCACGCTGTTCAAGTCGGTCGGCGCGGCGCTCGAGGATCTTGCCGCCGGCATTGCCGTCTACAAGGCGCTCACGGCCTAGTTCGCCGGTACAGCCATTTTGGCGCTCATCGCGTCGGCGATCACACGAAAATCGTGATCCCCGATTTCGAAAAGGCCAAAGCGAAGCTGATAACCCCAGTTCGACTTGGCCATGGTGAAGTCCAGCCTGTCGAGCAGCGGCTTGATCGGCGCTTCCTCGGCCTTGGCCCACGCCACATCGCGGCGGAAGGGTGTGAAGCCGGCGCCCATATCGCCCTGATAGGGCTCGCCTTCCCGCACGATGCCGATCGCGGTGAAGGCCCGCAGGCCATCTTTCTCGCCCAAAACAGTGTTCGGCGAGTAGTAGACGATGCCATCGCCTGGCTTGACGCGACGCAGCGGTGCCGCCTTGCCGTGGTTGACCTGCATGAAGCCGGCTGCGCGACCCCGCCGGACATGTTCGGCCGACGCCACGGCGATCCAGTACGCGCTCATCTCTGGTTACCATTGGCCTGTTCGCCATCGGACAGCCAATAGACGCGCAGGCGATGATTGTCGGGATCGAGCGCGACAAAAGTACGGCCGAAATCCATGTCGGTTGGCGTCTGCAGGATATTCAGCCCGCGCCCGGACCAGTCGGCATGGGCGGCATCGACCGCATCGGGCGTATCCAGCGCAAAGACGATTTCGGCGCCACCGCCTGACATGGCGGCTGCCGGCTCCACCGTATGGCGCGACCACAGGCCGAACTTGAAGCCGGCATCGAGCACGAACAGCACGAAGGTCGGCGAACTTTCGACCGGCTCACGGCCGAGCAGCGCGCTGTAGAAGGCGCCGCTCTCAAGCGGCTGGTCGACATAGAGGATGATGAAATTCGGGGTGGCCATATCTGCTCTCCAAGGTTCGGTGCTTCGACTTGGCGACCATAAGATGAGCTACTGTCAGATCATGGCAGCAGTCATCTCGAACCACGAGGCTTGTCGAGCGTCGTCCGCCACTCCTTGAGCAGCGCCTGGCGACGGCGCGGATAGCGCGTGTTTGTCGCTTGGAGCTCGGCGATGCGATCGGCGCGAAAATGCCGGAAATCGTGCCGCATCTCGCACCACGCCACCACCACCCGCACCTTGTCGAAGAAGCCCAGCGCAAATGGCCACACGACACGCTCGGACGCAGCGCCGCCGGCGTCGCGGTAGAGAAAGCCAAGCTTGCGCTCGTTGCGGATGGCCTGCCGCACCAGACCAAGATCGATGCTTTCGATGACTGCGGCGGGAGGGCCGACCAGCAGTGTGCTCGCGTCGAGATCCTCGCGCAGATCGTCCGGCAGGACGGCGGCGATCTTGGCCAACGCGTTGGCAGCGGCGGCCGAGAGACGCTGGTCCGGCTGCTTGGCGACCCAGCGCGAGCCGAGCACGATGGCTTCGATCTCCTCGTCGCTGAACATCAGCGGCGGCAGCATGAAGCCGGGCTTGAGCACATAACCGACACC
>NZ_RZQI01001092.1:0-1751 GCF_003998335.1 Mesorhizobium sp. M7A.F.Ca.CA.002.05.1.1
AACCCGCCCCGTCAATTCGATCTATGCCATGTGTGCGTGCGTCGCCTGCCGTGACCGGATGATGCAGTCGGCGAGGCGGTCCGCCTCGTCCAACTCGTCGGTATGATGCTGATATCCGGATGTCGCGATAGCCGCGAACACGACGCCAATCGGGGTTGGACTGCTACATCGACGGGACTGCCATCTGGTCGCGCCCTTTGCCCTGATATATCCGGCTGCATTCCGTTACATGAGTGAAACCGTGAAGACATCCAGCCTGACCGGCGCCGTTTCCCCGATGATCCCGGTGCTCGTATGCGCGCTTGCGATCTTCCTGCTGTCCGGGATGGATGCGGCGATGAAGATCCTGGTCATCGCGGTCGGCGTCTACAACACTTTGCTGTGGCGCAGCATGGTCGCGACCGTGGTCGCGGGCGCGGCCTGGCTGGCGGGACCGCGCCTAAAGCCAACCGTTCCGGTGCTGAGGCTGCATGCGTTGCGTGCCGCGGTTGTCGGCGTCGTCCTGATATCCTTCTTCTGGGGCTTGGCCAGGCTGCCGCTTGCGGAGGCGATCGGGCTCAGCTTCGTGGCGCCTTTGTTTGCCCTGTTTCTCGCCGCGTTGCTGCTCGGCGAACGGATCCGGCGAGAGGCTGTCTGGGCATCGCTGGCCGGCATCGCCGGCGTCGCGATTATCATGGCCGGCCAGTTCGGGCAGGCAGACTATTCGCAAGATGCCATGCTCGGCACGGCGGCGGTGCTCGTGTCGACGGTGTTCTACGGCTACAATCTGATCCTAGCCCGGCAACAGGCGCAGTTGGCCAAGCCGATCGAGATCATGCTGTTCCAGAACCTTTGCGTTGCCATCCTGCTCGGCCTCGCAGCACCCTGGCTCGCCGTCGCCCTGCCGAGCAATCTTTGGCTTCCTTTGGCCGGGGTGACGGTGCTGTCGCTCGCCGGGCAATTCCTGATGAGCTGGTCCTACGCCCGCGCCGAAGCGCAATATCTGATCCCGACGGAATACTCGGCCTTCATCTGGGCGGTCGCGCTCGGCTGGTTCTTCTTCGGCGAGGAGGCGACCTGGACCACCTTGGCCGGAGCATGCCTGATCGTCGCCGGCTGCCTGATCGCCGCGCGGGCCAATCCAAGGCTTGCCGAGCCCATCGAAATGGCGGTTTGAGCGTCGACGTTCAGCGCCCTGCAGGTTCGCGAAAGACCCCAGTCTCCACCTCGTGGATGAAGTGAGCGATGAGAGCCGCGCATTGGCGATGATGCGTTTCGAGAAGCATGTGTCCGCTCTCAAAGACATGGATTTCGACTGCGTCGAGGTCGCGGCTGTAGGCCATGATCTCGTCCAGCGCGAAGAAGGCGTCGTGCCGTCCCCACAGCACGAGGCATGCTGGCTGGTGGTCGCGGAGATAGGCCTGGATGGCCGGGAAGCGGGCGATGTGCGAGCCATAATCGGTGAAGAGTTCGAACTGAATGTCGGTGTTGCCGGGCCTCGCCAGGCGCTCCGTATCGAGATACCAACCCTCGGGCGGAAACAACACCTTCAGACGCTCGGGGAGACCGCCGATATATTGGTTTCGGGTCCCCTCGAAATTCATCCAGTCCGGCAGTTTGGCGCGGTTTTCTTCAGTCGGTTCGGCGAAGAATGCCTTCGGCGCGTCCCATTCCGGTCCCAGCCCCTCGTCATGAGCATTGCTGTCCTGCGCGATCAGGCCGAGGATGCGATCCGGCTACCATCTCGCCACACGGCAGCCGGATCGCACTGT
>NZ_RZQI01001093.1:0-1750 GCF_003998335.1 Mesorhizobium sp. M7A.F.Ca.CA.002.05.1.1
CTCGCCGACCTACAAGGGCAGCTATACCGGCCTTTTCAAGCATTTCTTCGACCTGATCGATCCGGCGGCATTGCGGGGAAAGCCCATCGTGCTGACGGCGACCGGCGGTGGCGAGCGCCATGCCTTGATCGTCGAGCATCAGCTGCGGCCGCTGTTCGGCTTCTTCGAGGCCTTTGCGCTGCCCACCGCCGTCTACGCCACCGACAAGGATTTCACCGACGGCGTACTGCGCTCCGAGGCGATCCTGAAGCGTGTGGCGCAGGCGGTTGACGAGGTCGGCTTCGTGCTGGCCAACCGCTCGGCCGGCAGGATCGCCGCCGAATAGGCTTTGTCACCAGATTGCGATCGAAACAGGCGAGGGCAGCGCCCTCGCTTACCCGCAATTTACGACCGCCCGCTAAAAACGTTCCTGTCTGATTCGTCTGGGACAGGAACGTCATGAGCAAAGCCCTCACATCCTTCGCACTGGTCGCCGTGCTGACCGCCTTGCTCATGGCGTTGAGCCTGGCTGTGGCCAGGCACGGCTATCCCTATGGCGCGATCGGCGTCAGGCGCCTTGACGGCATTGCCGACGCCGGCGTGTTCATCCCGATTGCCGCTGTCTATTTCTTCAGCGCGATGCTGATGATGATCCTGCCGATCAGGGCGGCCGGCATCGTCCTGACCCATGCCGCCGACGCCCTTTTCTGGACCGTGATCGCGCTGTTTGCGACCATCGTCGGCTGTCTGGTCGCCAGATGGGCGTTTGGGCAGGGCAGCGCCGTGTGGGCGCTGCTGAACTGGCGGTTCCTGTTTGCCGCGGCGGTCGTCGGTTGTCACTTCGTCATGAACGAGCTGCGCCGCAACGTGCTGCTGCGCAGCCTGTTCTTCGTGGTCTTTGCCGCCGCAACGCTGGCCTGCCTGTTCGGGTCGTTCACGCTCTGACCGGATCGCACTGCCGTCGGCTAGTCGGTTGATCCGGTCGCGATGTTGCTGGCGGCCGTTTCCATCCATGTCCAGAGATAAGTGGCAAGACCGCGGTCGACATGGATGCGCAGCTTGCCGTCAAGACGATAGACGACGGCGCTGATGCCGGCGAAGGAAAGTGCTGCACTGGCACTTGGCTTCGCGGGATCGAGCGTCGTTCCACGCGCGATGAAAGCGTCGAGCGCCATGCCCTCGGCCTCGAATATTTGCAACCCAGCGCTGATCGCCGTCACCGCGAACCCGTCTGCATGCCAGCCCGTGGCGATGGCGAGCGGGCTCTTCGATACGACGAGCAACCGGTCGCGCGCCAGCCGCGCCGCGTAGCGGTCGCCCTGTGCGATACCAAAGGCACCCACGCCAGTCCCGCCGATGCTGGAAGCCCGTGTCCACGCGTCGAGGTCGCCGCTGACCATCAACTGGTTGAGGTCGAGGACGGCTCGTATCGCAAGATCCGGCGTGGCGATGACTGCGCTCTGCCAGTCCGGAGTAATGGACCATTTTTCCGCGAGATCACGCATGCAGCCGGTCTCCTGCCGGGTCGAAGGCGCAAGGGGCGGTAATCGTCGCCTTGCTGATCTTGCCGAGATGCTGGATGTCTATCGTCTCGCCATGCCGCGTCGCACCGCGCTCGATCAGGCCAAGCGCAACCGGGCGGCCGAGCGTCGGGCTGTGGTAGCTCGAGGTGACAAAGCCTTGGCTGCGCAATCTGCCGTCGCTCCGTTTGATGCCATGCGCTCCGGTCGGCAGCGGCGCTTCGCCTTGCGGCACCGCCAATCCGACAAGC
>NZ_RZQI01001094.1:0-1745 GCF_003998335.1 Mesorhizobium sp. M7A.F.Ca.CA.002.05.1.1
ACACGACAATGTCGGCTCCTATCTGGCAGGCCGTATGGACGGCGTTTGCCTCGGGGATGCTGGTAAGGCGCAGGCAACGCAGCTTGGCTGCCGCATGGCCCGGGAGCCGATTGCAGCGATCTTGTGCAGCCCGCGCGAGCGGACCCGGGAGACGGCCCTGCCAATCGCGTTCGCCTGCGGCGTCGGGGAAATCGCGATCTGTGCCGAACTCGACGAGATCGACTTCGGCGACTGGTCGGGAAAGACCTTCGATGAGTTGAGCGGCAACGCCGGCTGGCGAGCCTGGAACGACCAGCGGCAGGAGGCCAGGACACCAAACGGCGAAACCATGCTGGATGTCCAGCAGCGCGTCGTCGCGGTGATGAACGCTGTCCACGAGCAGCATCAGAATCAGTGTGTCGCCCTGGTCAGCCACGCCGATGTGATCAAGGCCGCCGTCTGCAAAGTCCTTGGCTTGCCGGCCGGCGACTGCTTTCGCTTCGACATCGATCCCGCCTCGATCACCACGATCGTGTCGGGCGACTGGGGGGCGAAGCTGATCCGATTGAACGAAGTTGCCTGACGAGGATTTGCCGGATGCAGATGGTCATTTTCGGTCTTACCGTCACGTCTTCATGGGGTAACGGCCATGCCACCTTATGGAGGGGACTGATCAGAGCCCTCGCCCGGCGCGGCTGGTCCATCACCTTCTTCGAACGCGACACACCCTACTATGCCGGAACGCGCGATGTTGATCATCTGGACGGCGGCAACATCGTGCTCTATCCGGACTGGGAGGATATCCGCCGGGTCGCGGAGCAAACGATCAAACGATCGGATGTCGTTATCGTCACCTCTTATTGTCCCGATGCCGTGGACGCCTCGCGGCTGGCGCAGCAGGCAGGGCGCGGACTGCGGGTCTTCTACGATCTGGACACTCCGGTCACGCTTGCCCGCATCGAACAAGGTGAGCGTCCACCCTATTTCGGCCCCGAGGGTCTTGCCGATTTCGACCTCGTCCTGAGCTACACAGGCGGCTCGGCGGTCGACGCGCTGAAGGCGGTTCTGGGCGCGCGTCACGTGGTGCCGCTCTATGGGCATGTCGATCCGGATCAACACCGGCCGGCTACGCCGCGGGCCGAGTTCAAGGCCGATCTCTCCTATCTCGGAACCTACGCGCCCGATCGCCAGGCGGCCGTCGAGAATCTGCTGGTTCGCCCAGCTGCGCGCTTGGCGGACCAGCGCTTCATCATCGGCGGCGCACAATATCCGCAGGAATTCCCGTGGAGCGACAACATCTTCTTCGTCAGGCACCTTCCGCCGGCCGATCACCCGGCGTTTTTCTCATCCTCTCGTCTGACACTGAATGTGACCCGCGAGGCGATGGCGCAAAAGGGCTGGTGCCCTTCGGGCCGGTTGTTCGAAGCAGCGGCATGTGGAGCGCCTATCGTAACCGACACATGGCCGGGCCTAAGCAGCTTCTTCGAACCCGGCAGCGAGATCCTGCTGGCCCACGACACCGATGACGTGGTCGCGGCGCTCGCCTTACCCGCAGGAGAACTCGATGCTATCAAAACCCGTGCGCGCCAACGGGTTCTCGACGAACACACCTCTGGCCGGCGCGCGGCGGAGCTGGACCAGATTCTAAACGACGCCTTTCAAAGATCTCCCGGCGAACCGATGATGGAAGCAGTCTGATGTTGGGCATTGTGCCCGCTGCCGGGCGCGGCAGCCGCATTCAACCGCTCGGCTTCTCGAAAGAGCTG
>NZ_RZQI01001095.1:0-1743 GCF_003998335.1 Mesorhizobium sp. M7A.F.Ca.CA.002.05.1.1
CGCGCTGACCGAGCAGCGCCCGCGCATGCAGAGCCGAGTCGAAGTGGTGCCGCTGCGGCAGGGCGACGCCGTTGTGTTCGCCGTCCACAACCGGCCGGTGCAGGGCACCAAAGGCAACTACCGCGTCAATCTGCGCCACGGCGTCAGCCGGCTGCGCTCAGGCATGCGCCACACGGTAGGGATTATTTTCCACGATGCGAAGTGAGCAGGGAGAAGATGGAGGTTCCCCTCACCCCGCCGGTGCATAACGGCTGACCACCATGCCGCAGGCATAGGCCTTCGAGCCGAGCAGCCGCAGGTTCCTAAAACCGCCCTGATCAAAAACCCGGCGGCCCGCCCCCAGCACCGCCGGGTTGACGAACAGCTGGAACTCGTCGACCAGCCCGGCCGCGATCAGCGCTGACGCGAAACCGGCGCCGCCGAACACGGCAATGTCGCCACCCTCGCCCGTCTTCAGCGCGTTGACCTCGCGCGGCAGGTCGCCGCTGGCCACACTGGTGCGCTCCCAAGCCGGCTCCCAGGCCGATTGCTTGAGCTTGTTGCTGAGCACCACCTTGCGGGCGTCGACGATGCGCTGCGCAAAGGCGTAGAACGGATCGTGCGGAAACTTCTTCGCCGCAGTGCCCCAATGGGTGAGGTAGCCCTCCTGTGCCATTTTGCGGCTGAGCAGGATGGTATCGACGCCTGCGAAGACAGCGTTGAAGTCCTGCTTCAGCGCATCGTCCCAGGCGCTCTCGTCACCCCACTCCCAGAGCTGCCAGGAATGGTCCTCGGTGGCGCCGACAAAGCCGTCGACCGATATCTGCATCTGCAGGACCAGCTTTTTCACCGTCATTCTCCTCACGGCCATCGCAAAATAGTTTACATTTGGAACCGTTGACGCAAGGCCAAAACGATGTCAATAGTAAAGTGATTTAAAAATGGAACCATAGATGTCGACGCGCGAAAAATCCGACTGCCCGATCAACCTGTCGCTCGAACTGATCGGCGACCGTTGGACGCTGCTCATCATCCGCGACATGGCTTTCGCCGGCAAAAGGCACTTTCGCGAATTCCTGCAATCCGACGAAGGCATCTCCTCGCGCACGCTGGCCGAGCGACTGCAGACGCTTCAGGAGGAAGGCATCCTCACCAGAAGCGACGACCCGACGCATGGCTTGAGAACGGTCTACCGGCTGACCGAGGCAGGTATCGACCTCTTGCCGGTGCTGGCGACGCTCGGCGCCTGGGGCAGCAAGCACCGCAAGGCCGACGATAGGCTGGCGCGGATTGCCGAAGAACTGGCGGCGGGTGGCGAGGCGGAACTGGAACGGATGAAGGCGGCGCTGCGGGCGGAGCATATTGTCTAGGTGATTGCGCTCGAACTGGCTTGGCTGTTGCTGCACAAATCGCCCCTCGCTTGACAACGACCCGTGCTTGTTCTTTATTTGTTCCAATTCTATCAGCAACTGTGATGTGCGGTCGGGATGGAAACGACAGCCACCATCCTGCATGCCGATCTCGACGCTTTCTACGCCTCGGTCGAGCAGTTGCTCGATCCGTCGCTGCGCGGCAAGCCGATCGCGGTGGGCGGCGGCGTCGTGCTCGCCGCTTCCTATGAGGCCCGCGCCTTCGGCGTGCGCGGCGGCATGCCGGGGCGCAAGGCGCGTGAGCTGTGCCCGCAGCTGATCTTCGTCGGCGGCAATTTCAGCCACTACCAGCGGCTGGGCGACGCGGCGATCAAGGTGCTCGACGATTTTACCC
>NZ_RZQI01001096.1:0-1743 GCF_003998335.1 Mesorhizobium sp. M7A.F.Ca.CA.002.05.1.1
GGATCATCGACGTATATTCGAACGGCGCCACCACCGAGGCCTCGGCATGGCGATAGGCCGCCGTCATCAGGATCTGGCCGAGACCGCCGCAGAAGCCGGCGGCAACAAGAAGAGCCGCCTGGAGCGGCGTCAGCGCCTGCCAGCCGAATGGCAGCGACAGCAGCGACATGACGCTCGCCGTCACCGAAAACCACAGCACGATGGTCGCTGTGCGCTCGCTTTGAACGAGATTGCGCACCAAGAGCATGGCGACGGCCGAGATCGCCGCGGCGACAAGAGCGGCGATGACGCCAAGCACTTCCTGATCGTCGAGCGCCTCGTCGGAACTCAGCAGCGTCAGTTCCGGCCAGGAGATGATCAGCACGCCGACCAGGCCGACCGCGACCGCACTCCAGCGATAGACACGGATGGCCTCGCCGAGGAAGATGGAGCTGAACACCACCACCAGCAGCGGCTGCGCGTAGTTCAGCGTGATCGCTTCTGGCAGCGGCAGCCGGGTCAACGCAAAAAAGCCGAGCCCCATGGCGCAGACGCCGACCAGGCCGCGGGCGATGTGGTTGAACGGACGCTTGGTGGTGAAGGCAGTGCCGAGTTCTTTCCTGAAGGCCAGGAAGGCGATGATCGGGAAAATAGCGAAGAAAGAGCGGAAGAAGACAATCTGGCCGGCCGGAACCGTGCCTGCGGCTTTGATGCAGGTCTGCATGCCGACGAAGACCGCCACCGACACGATCTTGAACATGATGCCGGTTAGCGTGTCGTGCCCGCCGGCATCACCGCTGGCTGTGGCCGGGGGGCTGCCGGGGCCTGCTGTCACGCTCCCGACGCTTCTCGGATGGTCGCCCAGATACGCGCCGGCGTTGCCGGCATGTCGATGTGCTTGACGCCATAAGCGCGCCAGAGCGCGTCGGTCACCGCATTGAGCGCCGCCGGGGTCGAGCCGATGGTGCCGGCCTCGCCCGCGCCCTTGATGCCGAGTGCATTGGTGGTCGAAGGCACGTTGCGGGTCTCGAAATGGAAGAACGGGAAATTGTCGGCGCGCGGCATGGCGTAATCCATGAAGCTCGCCGTCAAAAGCTGTCCGTCCTCGCCATAGATGGTGTCCTCGGTCAGTGCCTGGCCGATGCCTTGCACGACGCCGCCATGCACCTGGCCGGCGAGCAGGATCGGGTTCACGGTGACGCCGAAATCGTCGACGATGGTGTAGCGGACGATCTCGGTCGCGCCGGTGTCGGGATCGATCTCGACCTCGCAGATATGAGTGCCGTTGGGATAGGTGCATTCGTCCTGCACGAACTCGCCAAAGCCCTTGAGATCATCCGGCGTCTTGGCGGCCTTGGCGATGGCGGAAAAATCGATCGAGCGATCGGTGCCGACGATGCGGGCAACACCATCAGACAGCTCAATGTCGCCGGCCGAGGCTTCAAGCTCGTCGGCGGCGATGCGCTTGATCTTGTTGGCCAGATCCTCGCCCGCGCGGGAAGCCGATACACCCCCCAGCGGTATGGAGCGCGAGCCGCCGGTGCCGCCGCCGGCTTTCAATTCATCGGTATCGCCCTGGCGGACATGGATCTTGTCGATGTCGAGATTGAGCTTTTCCGACAGGAACTGCGCATAGGCGGTGGCATGCCCCTGCCCGTTGGTCTGGGTGCCGATCTTCAGCGTCACCGTGCCATCGCCGTTGAGTTCGACGAAGGCCGGTTCGGAGCCCGGAAAGGCACAGGCCTCGATATAGGTCGCCATGCC
>NZ_RZQI01001097.1:0-1734 GCF_003998335.1 Mesorhizobium sp. M7A.F.Ca.CA.002.05.1.1
GCATTCGACGCTCGGGTCGTTTTCCGGCTCCGGACCGACCTCTGCCGAGAAAAAGCGCTCCGTCGCCTCGCAACGCGCGATCGGCGACCATGCCGGCAACAAGGGCGTCACCATCGGGCTCGAGGCGCTGAACCGCTTCGAATGCTATCTCCTCAACACGATGGCGGATTTGTCGGAGCATATCGACGCCATCGACCGGCCGCACATCAAGGCGATGTACGACACCTTCCACGCCAATATCGAGGAGGCCGACCCGATCGGCGCCTACACGAAACACCGCAGGAATGTCGTGCATATCCATATTTCGGAGAATGATCGCGGCGTGCCGGGGCGCGGCAACATTCCCTGGACCGAAACGTTTTCCGCCATCCGCAAGAGCGGCTATGACGACTGGCTGACGATCGAGGCGTTCGGCCGTTCGCTCAAGGATTTGGCGGCGGCAACGAAGGTGTGGCGCGATTTTTCCGAGAGCCCTGAAGCGGTTTATCGGGATGGGTATAAGCATATCAGGAACGGGTGGAAGAGGGCCGGCGCCTGAGACGCGAGCCGAAGGTCGGCGAAGCAAAACCGGTACCACCTTTGCTTCGTCGACCTTCGATTCAGGATCGTGGTCTAAGCCGCCGGCAGCAGGCGGGCGGAGGCGCCCCGCGCGCGCTCGTCGTTGCCGTTTCCGACGGTCCCCATCAGTTTGCGGCGGAGATAGTTGGAGATATTGTCGAAGACAAAAACGACAATCAGGATCAACAGCACCATGTAGAAAACATTGGCCCAGTTGGTGCCGGTGCGCATGGCTTCCCATAATTTCAGACCGATGCCGCCGGCACCGACGGCGCCGATGATTGTCGCCGAGCGGGTGTTCGATTCCCAGAAATAGAGGGATTGGCTAAGGAACACTGGCAGAACCTGAGGCAGCACGCCGTAGCGTTGCACCATTGTTGGTGTGGCGCCCACCGAGCGGATGCCTTCGCGCTGCTTGTCGTCGATGTTTTCCAGCGCCTCGGAATAGAGCTTGCCCAGGGTTCCGGTATCGGTGAAGAAGATCGCCGACATGCCGGCCAGCGGCCCCGGACCAAAGCCGCGGGTGAAGAACAGCGCCCAGATCAGCATGTCGACAGACCGCAGGAAGTCGAAGAAGCGTTTTGTCGCCTGGTTGGTCAACCAGTTCGGCGTGATGTTGCGCGCAGCCAGGAAGGCGAGCGGAAAGGCGACGACCGAGGCCAACACTGTGCCGACAAAAGCCATGACGATGGTTTGCAGAAGCTTCAGCCACACGTCGCCGTGTTGCCACTCGGCATTGTAGAGGATGTTGTCCCAGGCAAGCGCTGCGTTTGACCTCGACGGATCGATGCGTTCTCCGGAGACGATCAATGAAGCGACCTCGCCAAACGATTTTCCCCAGAATGGCGAATTCGTGTCAAACACAAAATTCGCCCAACCAAAAAACCGCCTCCAGGCGATCACCTCGTCATTTTGCACTTCAGCGCGGCCCAAAAATCCGAACGAGACATAGGCTGTCGAACCTGGCTTGCGTTGCTCTATCCAGTCAGGCAGCGGTGTGCGCGGCGTGACAGACCTGTCCTTGGCAATGTCGAAGACGACGCTTTCGGCGCCGCGCGTCACCGTGACAAGATTTGGCGCAATGGCGATCTGGCCGCTGCCAAGGACGACGGTCGCCGCCACCACGGCCTTTTCGCGCACCGTTTTGGGCGCGGCCGGAACTGGTTTGTCTGGCGA
>NZ_RZQI01001098.1:0-1730 GCF_003998335.1 Mesorhizobium sp. M7A.F.Ca.CA.002.05.1.1
CAACGGAGCTGCCCCGGCAGCGCCGCCCGATGCTGCCGGCACGCCGCCCGCACCGGCAGCTGCGCCTGCGGAAACCGCTCTGCCTGTCGGCCAGAAGGCGATCTTCTACGAGGAGCGCACCAGCACCGCCCAGGGCTCCGCCGAGCCCGGCAATATCGTCTGGTCGCTGGTGCAGGAATCGCCCGGTGGCGACCTGCCGCCGGAGCCGGCGATCCGTGCCGAGGCCACCATTCCCGGCAAGGACATCCAGTTGCGCATGACCATCCGCCGCAACACCGATCAGACACTGCCGGCCAGCCATATCATCGAGATGATCTTCCTGACGCCCGACGGTTTCGAGGGCGGCGGTGTCGACAACATCCTGCGCGTCGCCATGAAGGGTTCGGAACAGGATGCCGGCAGCCCGTTGATCGGCATTCCGGCGAAGATCGCCGACGGCTTCTTCCTCGTCGCGCTCAACGATACCAAGGCCGACGAAGACGCCAACATGACCCTGCTTCGCGGCCAGGACTGGATCGACGTACCGGTCGTCTACAAGACCGGACGGCGGGCACTGCTGACCATGGAAAAGGGCATTCCCGGCGAGAAGGTGTTCGACGAGGCGATCAAGGCCTGGCAGGCCAAGACGGCTGGCTGAGAAGGAGCAGTTCAGAAGCCTTGGAACAGCATGTCGAGCGCGGCGACGATGTCGTCGTGGTGCCTGGAAAGGCTTCCCTCTGGATCCGGCAATTCCGAGGCAGAGAAGGCTGACATAAACTGGGTGACCATCACATGATCTTTGCCGTTTATGGTGAAGGTCGGGTTTAATCGGCGACCAGGAACCGGGGCTATCTTGGGCGGCATCAGCGGAATGATGATCCTGGTGCTTAGTCCTTCAAGAAGGTCTGATTGCACGTCGAGAAGATAACCGCCGCCCGCGGCATTCCTATAGAAATCATAACGCGCCATCAGAACGGCCGGTGTTTGGCCAGTGGCAGTCCGTTGCGTCTGACATACTCATTGGAGCTGTCGATGGCTTCCTTATTTTCTTCCTGCCATCGGCGCGTTTTTTCTGCCGAGATTGCTTTTGCAATGCCCTCTTCGGCGGCGCGTGAGATATTGATGCCCAAAGCTTTCGCATCGCTGATCAACCGAGAGTCGATGGACGTATTCACAGATTGTCGCTGAGGTTTTGACGTCGATTGAAGCATAAAGATGGCCTCCTTTTATGCGCATAATCTAGGCGCATAAAAGCCCCCACGCAATCCTTCACCCTTCCATTTCCTCGCGCAACATCTCCAGCTCCAGCCATTCTTCCTCGAGCGCCGCCAGCGTAGCGCGCTCCTTGTCGAGGGCGGCGATCGTCTTTTGGAACGAGGCCGGGTCGCGCTCGTAATAGGCCGGATCGGCGATGTTGTTCTCCAGCCTTGAGATCGAAGCCGTCACAGCCTCGATTTTCTTGGGCAGCGATTCCAGCGCGAATTTCTGCTTGAACGACAGTTTCTTCGCTGGCCCCTTTGGCGCGGCCGCTTCACTCTTGGCCGTCACTGGCGCTTCGCCGTTTTCGGCCTTCGCGCGCGCCTTGCGGTCGTCCAGCCTGGTGCCGCCGCGCTGCGCCAGCATGTCGGAGTAGCCGCCGGCATATTCGATCCAGTGGCCGTCACCATCCGGTGCGATCAGGCTGGTCACGGTGCGGTCGAGGAAATCGCGGTCGTGGCTGACCAGGATGACGGTGCCGGCAAAGCCAGCGA
>NZ_RZQI01001099.1:0-1729 GCF_003998335.1 Mesorhizobium sp. M7A.F.Ca.CA.002.05.1.1
CTTTTGACGGCATGGTGGCTGAACTTGCGGCACTCGGCGACAGCCTCGACGGGATCGAGGATCGCATCGTCTGCGACGCATGGCACAATGAACGGCAATCCCTCGTCGACGCGCGCCGGCATCTGGTTGTGATCCACAGGCAGATGGCGACGTTGACCAATCTGTTTCGCCATCTCGACCACTCGCACCGTAACGACCTGCCCGACAGCATCAACGACATGGCCGCGCGTCTTTCGCACAGGGCGCAGACGCTGCACTATGATGGCGAACAATTGCAGGCACGCGCCCGGCTGTTGCAGGACGAGCTTATGGCCAAGCTGACGACGCAGTCGAACCGGCTGCTGTACGTACTGTCGGTGATGACGGCGGTGCTGTTGCCAATGACCATCATCTCGGGCCTGTTCGGCATGAATGTCGGCGGCTTGCCGCTGGTCGACACGCCAATGGGCTTCTGGGTGGTGACGGCGGTAGCGATGGTGATCGCGGGCGCGACCTATCTCTTTGTCAGGCGGCTCGGACAGATGTAACGCCCGCCCGGCGACTTTCACGCCGAGGCGCGAAGATCCTCGATGACGGTGCCGGCGGCGGCGGCTTCCGCTTCGTGGTCGGGCTCGCGCCAGGTCTCGGCCAAGCCAGCCGCATACCATTCGCGCATCGCCGGCAGGGCAAGCAATTGCGCTGGATAGGCTGCAGCCGCACCCTCGAAGGAGAGCCCATAGGACTGGGCGCGGAACGCCACCGGGGCAAAGAAAGCGTCGACGGCGGTAAAATGAGCGCCGGCCAGAAACGGCCCGCCGAAACGGGCAAGGCCATCGTTCCAGAGATCGCCGAGGCGAAAGATGTCCTGCTTCAGCGCATCGGACATCGGGAATGGCTTTACGCGCACGCCGCAACTCATCGGGCATGCCCCGCGCAATGCGGTGAAGCTCGAATGCATCTCGGCGGCGGCCGAGCGTGCCCAGGCGCGCGCCTTGGCCTCGACAGGCCACACGCCATGGTGGCGTTCGGCCAGATATTCGACGATGGCCAGCGAATCCCAGACCGCCCAGCCATCGTCGATCAGGCACGGCACGCGGCCGCTCGGCGAGAAGGGCCGGTACAGATCCCAACTCGATGCGGTCGGGAATGGCGTCAGCCGTTCCTCGAACGGGATGTTCAGCTCTCGCATCAACACCCAAGGCCGCAGCGACCATGAGGAATAATTTTTGTTGGCGATATGCAGCAGGTACATAGGGGATCCTTACCTTGCAGCCGGCACCGCCGGCCGGATCTCGCGGCCACGGAACATCGACCAGGAATACATCGCGAGCGCTGTCCAGATCAGGCCAAAGGCAATCGCCTGGGTGGTGCCGAAAGGCTCGTCGAAGATCAGCACGGCGATCAGAAACACAATGGTCGGCGCGATGTACTGCATGATGCCGATGGTGGACAGCCGCAGCAGCCTCGCGCCGAACGCAAACAGCAGCAGCGGGATCGATGTGACCGGACCGCAGCCGATCAGCAATGCCGTATCGGTGCCACTGCTGGATAAGATGTGGTCCTGTTCGGTCGCGATGAGATAGACGATGTAGCCAAGCGCCGGCACCGACAGCAGAAGGACTTCGAGCAAAAATCCCTGGCTCGGTCCGATCGGCAGCGTCTTGCGGAAGAAGGCGTAGGCGGCGAAGGAAAACGCCAGCGCCAGCGACACCCAGGGCAGCTTGCCGCCCTCGACGGTCAGCACGGCGAC
>NZ_RZQI01001100.1:0-1726 GCF_003998335.1 Mesorhizobium sp. M7A.F.Ca.CA.002.05.1.1
GGCCGGCAATGTCGAACAGGACTGGCTGGGGCAGCGGAAGGACATCGCCCGGCCTGGGATAGAATTTTGTTGAATATTCCCGCTCCAACTGGTCCGTCGAAGAATTGAGGTAGCGGACCTCTCGCCTATAGCCGGGGCGAACAAGGTAAGCGGCGAGGTGGCGCGAGTCCGGCGACCAGCTCAGCGTCGAAAAGACGTAGCAATTGCCTTCGGCTCCGTCCCGGCTCAGAGGAACATCCTGCAATCCGTCCTCGCTGCGCAGGAAAACGTTGCAGTTCTTGATATAGGCGATCCATTTGCCGTCGGGCGACGCGTTGCTCTTGTCGGGGTTGTTCTCCGCTGGCGGCGTGTAGCGGTGGCTGAGCTCCCTACGGTCCCCTTTCCTTGCATCGAATGTGGTGCTGGTACAGTCATAGCTTGCAAGGTCGCAGCTCCACCGGGTGTCTTCAATCTGGAAGTCGAGCCTGCGACCATCCTCACTCAGTTCGAAACGGTCGAACGGAAGATTGCCGGCTTGATAGCTCTCATGGCTCACCTTGTTTAGCGCTGCCGCCAGACGCGCCTGATCGAAAGCGGGCCGCTTGAAACCCGTGGCAGCATCGACCTGCATGAACTGCTGCTCGCCGTGGCTAGTCCGGCGGTAGACGAAGGCTTCACCCCCGGTCAGCCAGAAAGGCATTTTGGGGACATTGACAGTGAGCCCGCCATATCGTTCGTTGATCGTAAGTGCGCGCTTGAAATCGGCCGGCGCTAGCGTCGGGTGTAAACTTTTCGAACCCTTGGCCAGCGTCTGAGTTGCCGATCGCCATGCGGCGCGCGTCAAAGCGCCGATCCTGGACATACCTGTTCACTTCTTTCGGTTTTCGGAATGCTAATTTTGAAGTTGGGTTCTCGTCGCCGGTCTGCAGCAGCGCCGAAGCGTCGCCTTGGAGGAGAGCCAGCACGCGGGTGCAGCCAGGCACGCGCAACAGGGGCGCTCCTTGGACATCCAGGCACTGGTTCGGGTGCCGATTGAAGAGTTGGCGTCCGCCGCCGAAACAACCAGGAAAGAGCGTCCATGCAGCCCTGACGCGACTATTTCCCCGCGAGTATGGCCGCTTGCTTTTCTGCATCATCTGAAAGGTCCTGCTCTAGTCGGGCCGGATGTCACCCCGGCAGAAATCATTGTGCTATTTCGACAATCTCCGAGCGATTGCCGCCGGCCCATGACGAGGTTTACCGATAGGGCGCAATATGCGTGCCAAAGGAAAAGCGGTTTAAATACACGGCAATCCGCCTATGTCGCATCCCCAACATCGTCGCACACCGGACAATGCCGGACGAAATTGTCCCGGGGCGTCAAATTGGTTTGATGGTGACCCAAGGAGTTCTGGCTTTATCTGAGGCGTTCGGCCTTTTTCGAAAGCCGGACTCTTCGCGCGTTTCCGACGGCCCGAAGCGCCTGATCAAAGCTGACGGCATTCCCGGGTCTTGGCCTTGCCACAGCAGCACCTGCTGCATCAATTCCGACGGACGCTGTAGAACACCTGCAACACACGGCCCGCAGCAATTTCTCCGGCGCAACGCTGGGGCGACCGCCTTTGGCACTGCAGGCGTACATGCCGGAAAGGATGCCGTCTAGCCGCACCAGCGCTCCATTGATCATCAGCCGGTGCGGGCACCAGGATGACCGGCTGGAACGAAATCTTCCAACCGCTTCATCGTGAACAGCTGCTCCATGAACACA
>NZ_RZQI01000109.1:0-10984 GCF_003998335.1 Mesorhizobium sp. M7A.F.Ca.CA.002.05.1.1
ATCGAGATCGGCACCGCTCCGAAACGGCAGCCTTCATAGAGCCGGTTGGGCAGAAGCCATTCGGAGTTCTGCCCCGCCTCGAAGAAATCGATCGCCCACGAAAAATGGACATCGTTGTAGATCGCCGCCATGTCTTCCGGATTGCGGTAGGGCCCGAGAAACGACAGCCACGGCTCGGCTTCGACAAAGCCGTGAAAGTCAGGGAATTCCGACAAAGCCGGACGTCCGCGCAGCACGATCTCGAAGCGGCCCTCCATGCGGCGGGAGAAATCGGCCAGCAGCTCGAGTGAGCGTCGGCAGCGCAGCGCACCGAACCAGCCGATCCGCCATGGCGGACCGACCGGGCTCTCTTCAGTCTCCGGAGCGCCGGGCAAGATCGTCGCGGCCTCGAAATATTTGTTTTCGACCAGCTCGATGGGTGCCGCAACCTGGCCGAACGGCTTGAAATAATTGGCGATAAAGGCAGGAGAACTGGTCACCAGCAGCTTCACATCCCTGGCCAGAAAGCGCTCGGTGGCGCGCAGCGCCTTGCCCAGGACATCGTTGCGCAGCACAAGCCGATGAATGTCGAGGCACTCGTATACGATCGGAACCGATGCACCGAAGGCTGACCTGGCGCGGCGGGCAAGCGCCAGCATTTCCAGGTTGCGTGCGATGATGAGATCCGGTTTTGGCATACCGCCAAGCTTCGAGCCTATCGAAACGGCTGCTTTGGCGACGGCCGCGAGGCGTTGGCCGAATCGCCCGTCACGCGTCGCGCCGAGGTCGATCGGCCGCAGTCCCTCGATATCCGCAATCGGATTCGCGGTGCGACGGAAGCCGGCCAAAGTGACCTGGGCCCCACCTGCCCTGAGCATCGTGATCCGCCGGCGCACCGCCGGGTCGGAAACGTCGTGCACAAGGTACAAGACATGCAGCATAAAAACTCGACCGCTGTTGGCCCACCCGAGGGAATGCTAGTACAGGTCTTGCTGCATCGCAACATTTTTGGTGCGGCGGTCCACGTTTTCTGTTGCACTGCAAAATTATTGCCGTAGTTTGTGGTCGGCGGCGGTCGTGGATTTTCGGGCTCGGAAATCAACGTAAAAAATCAGGAATCCTGAATTTGGAAGCCAATGCATTCGATCCGCCAGAAGGCTCCTTGCGCAAATCGGTTGGGCGCGGCGCGGTTGTCACGGCCATGGCGCAATCGGTGCGGGTCGCGACACAGATCCTGTCCGTTATCGTCTTGTCGCGGTTGTTGTCGCCACAGGATTTCGGCGTCGTGGCGATGTGCGCGCCGGTGCTTGCCTTTATCGCCCTGTTCCAGGATTTCGGCCTGACCCAGGCGACGATCCAGAAGTCGGGCATCCGGCATGAGGAGGTGAACTACCTCTTCTGGATCAATGTCGCGGTCAGCGCGATCCTGGCTTGCGTGCTTGCGGGTGCGGCGCCGCTGGTTGCCGCCTTCTACGGCGAGCCGCGCGTGACGGGCCTGGTGGCTGCGTTCGGGCTGCAGATCATGGCCTATGGGCTGGGCGCCCAGCATCTGGCGCTCTTGACACGCCGCATGCAGTTCGGCCGGCTGGCCGTCATCGACGTCGCCAGCGCCATTGCCGGGCTTGCGGTGTCGATCGCCTGGACCTTTATCGATCGCTCCTATTGGGCCCTGTTTGCCGGCACGCTGACCGGTGCCGTTTTGCCGACGCTCTGCTATTGGGCGAGCTCGCGCTGGCGTCCGGGCCTGCCGCGCAAGGTCGCCGGCATCGGCGAGCTGATCAATTTCGGCGCCGGCATCACCGGCTTCAACTTCGCCAATTTCTTTGCCCGCAACCTCGACAATGTGCTGATCGGCAAATATTGGGGCGAGGCGCAACTCGGCCTCTATGACCGCGCCTACAAGCTGCTTCTGTTTCCGCTGAGCCAGATCACCAACCCGCTGTCGAAGGTGATGGTTCCGGCGCTTTCGAGGCTGAAGGATGAGCCGGATCGCTACCGCAGCGCCTACCTGCGCGTCATGCCGCTGATCCTGCTGGTGGCGCTTCCCGGCGTCGCCTTCGCCACGGCGATGTCGGATGTGCTGATCCCCTTCGTGCTCGGCGAGCAATGGCGCGCAAGCGCCTCGATTTTCCTGGCGCTCGGCTTTGCCGGGCTGCTGCAGCCGCTCAACAATCCGGCGGGGTGGCTTTTCGTCAGCCAGGGCCGCTCCGGCGATTTCATGCGCTGGGGCATCATAACGGCCGTGACGTCGGTGCTGGCCTTCATGCTCGGCCTGCCCTATGGCGCGCTGGGCGTGGCGATCGCCTATGCGATCAGCGAATATCTGCGGACGCCGTTCCTGTGGCTCTATGTCGGCAAGAGCGGGCCGCTTCAGGCGCACCATGTACTTCGCGCGGCAACGCCGTTCGTGCTTGGCGCCCATCTGGCACTGGCCGGCATCTGGTTCATCAAGCCAGCGCTGCCGCAGCAGCATGTCGTCGCCCTGGCCAGCGGCGCCGTGCTCGCCTACCTCATCACCATCGTCATCGCACTGGCATTCGCCTCCGGCCGCGAAGCCTTGCGCGAGGCCCTCAAGATGCTGCCGGCAAGGCTGCCTGCGGCGGCGGCGCGCGAAGCGCAATAATTTGGGCGTCTTCGACTGCTACGGACATCTCCTCCAGGACCAGGTCTGAACCATGCACTACCGATCGATCTCCGATATGAACGACGCCATTGTCAGGGGCCTGCACCGGCTGCCACGCGACATCGACCTGGTGGTCGGTGTGCCGAGAAGCGGCGTTTTGGCAGCGACGCTGGTCAGCCTTGCCGCGAACATCCCGATGACCGATCTCGACAGCTTCCTGGAAGGGCGTATCTATACGTCTGGCGTCACCAAGCGCCGTGCCGCTCTCGACCGCAAGGTTTCCGAGATGCGCAAGGTGCTGGTGATCGACGACAGCGTCGCTGGCGGCAACGCCATGCGTGACGCACGCGCCCGCATCCAGGCTGCGGGCATCAAGGCGGAGTTCACCTTTGCCGCCGTGTTCGGCCTTGAGCCCCAGCACCAGGAAACCGACCTCGTCTTCGAAGTCGTGCCGCATCCGCGCATGTTCCAGTGGAACTTCATGCATCACAAATTCCTGGCGCAATGCTGCGTCGACATTGACGGCGTGCTGTGCCTCGATCCGACAGAGGCGGAAAACGACGACGGCCCGGCCTATGAAAAATTCCTCAGCGAAGCGCGGCCGCTCCATGTCGCGACCCACAGGATCGGCTGGCTGGTCACCAGCCGACTGGAGAAATACCGCGCGCTCACCGAGGCATGGCTCGCCAAGCATGAGATCAAATACGACCAGTTGATCATGCTCGACCTGCCGAGCAAGGCGGAACGGCAACGGCTCGGCGCGCATGGCAGTTTCAAGGCGGATTTCTACCGCAAGTCCGATGCCATCCTGTTCATCGAGAGCGAGCACGAACAGGCGCTGAGGATCACCGAACTGTCAGGCAAGCCGGTGCTGTGCGTCGAAACGCATATGGTCAGCTTTCCCAACACGCTGTCGCTGCCGGCACTTGGTCAGGCGGCCAGGAACCTGCCGGCAAGGCTGCGGCAGATCAAGTCGCAAGAGGGCCGCAAAAGCGCCGCCAAGACCATTGCCCGCGCGCTGCTTGGCGCCCGCGGCTACGAGACGCTGAAAAGCCGGGTCAAGCGCCCGGCCTGACCTGCTCAGGCGGCGCCGTCAGGCCGCCTGTCGCGCGCGCTGCTGCATGGCCCTGTCCAGTATCGAGAAGAAGGTGATGAACTGGCGATCGGGATCGAGTTCCGGGCGCCCGGCGAAGCTGCGGGCGAGGCTGGAAAGCCGGTCATATTCCTGATTGTCGTTCCACAGCCGCCTGACGGCCGCGACCCAGTCGGCCAGCGGTGCATCATAATCCAGCACCACGCCACCGGAGCCGATCGCTTCGGGCAGACCGCCGCGCCGCGAGCCGACAACGGGGATTCCGCTGCAATGGGCCTCCGACGCGACGCGGCCCCAGGCCTCTTCCCACTTGCTGGGAGCAAGCAGGATCTTCGTGCGGCCGTAGACCGTCTTCATGTCGCTGGTGCGGCTCTCCAGGACGACATTGCCCAAGGGAGCGATCGTCTGTTCGATCCGCGCCCGGTGATCGTCGTCGAGCTTCCAGCTTTCGACGAACAGGAATGGAATTTCGCGGCAGGCGCCGGCAATCCGCACCGCGAGCTCGAACCCCTTTTCCTCATAAGGGTTGATCAGCGTGACGAACTGGCCCGTCGTCGGCGTCGAGTAGTGCGCCGGGTTGATGGTTGGCGGGATCACCACCGCCTCGATGCCGAACTCCTGTCTGTAAGTACGTGCGGTGAAGTCAGAATTGGCGATGTAAAGCGCGGAATGCAATTCGCGCAGATCGCCGCCCAGTTCATGGAACTCGACATTGCGGAGATAGACGACCAGAGGCACGCCCTCCGCCTGCAGCGCCTTGCCGATCGGAACCGATTTGTGACACTGGACCACGGCGACATCGGGCTTCAGCCTGTCGACGGCATAGCCCGCTGCTTCCCAGGGAAACCAGGCCCGCACCACCGGATAGCCGGGATAGCTGTCGACAACCGCCGGCTGCCGCAGCAGCTTCATCTTGGCGCGCGCCTTGAAGCCGAAGACACCATCACCGAACAGGGCGGCGAGCACAGCGGCTTCATGACCGTGCTCGATCAGCTGTTCGGCCAGATGATGCGTGCTCGACTGAACGCCGCCGCTGAACTCGGGCGGGTAGCCGTTGCCGCCTGCAAAGAGAACTTTCATGATCGGGCTCCTTGTCGCATCTCGTATTCCTTGCTCGGAGACAACAGGCAAAGTCCGCCGCCTCGCTTTCGACGTCAGGCAAGTTTCGGCGGCTCCAGATTGGCGAAGGGATTGGTACAGGATTGCCAGCCGGTAAATCGGATCGGGTCGTTGGGCGAACTGCGCCAGGCGTAGTCCGTCAGCATATGGAATTCGGCGACCACCCAGCGGTCGAAATGCACCAGATCTTCCCGCTTTCGCTCGGGCAGCAGGCGGCGTGCTGCGCCCAATTTGAGTTCCTCCACCAGCGTGACGGCGTCGCTTAGTTTTTCGCTTGGAAAGTTCCACGGATTCCTGTTGCGGAACGCCAGCACGAACTGCTGCAGATGCTCGATGCGGATGTTCAACTTGCCAAGGTATTTTTCCAGCGTGACGCGCACCAGATCCTCGTCCGAGAACGAGGAAACGGCGGCGTAGGCGACCCCTGTCGAAACCACTCCGCCAGCCATGACGGCCAGGGCCGAGCGTCTGGAAATCTCGATCATGCGATACCTCCTTTCACGCGATCCGGCTCGCCGCCCGCAAGGACAGCGCTGCCGCGGTCAGGCTCGGGTTGGCGCAGGAGCAGCTCGGATAGGTGCTTGTGCCGACGACGACCAGATTTCTGAGCTGGTGGTGGATCATGCCGCTGTCGATGACCGAATCGGCTGGGCCCGTACCCATCCTCAGCGTGCCCTGGACGTGCGATTCGCTCGGCCGAATGCCGCGGTCGAAGAGCTTTTCGATCGGCAGCGGCGCCAGAAGGCCAGGCAATTTCTCCAGAGCGCGCGTCATGCCCTTCACCGCATAGTCCGATGGCGCCTTGAAGCTGACGAAGGCATTCTCATCCTCGTCAAGCGTGACGAAGTTCTCGGGATCGAGCAAGTCCTCGGTGACCACGACAAGCGGCAGCGCCTGGCGTAGCCGCCCTTTTTCGGCACGCAGTCCGTGCTGCCAGCGGTTCTCGAAATAGACCAGTGCCGCCGCATGCTCCGATCGGTGAGGACCATCATAGAGGCCGAAATTCAGGCCGGTGGTGATGGTGCTGCCGTCGAAATTGTCGACGCCGTCTAGATAGACCTCGAAATTCCAGCCGTAGGATTCATGCAGGCCGCTGCCGACGAATTCGCCGCCCAGGCCGGATCGCAGCATGATCGCCGCGCTCTGGATGGCATTGGCGCCGAGAATGAAGAGATCGCCGCTGACCTGGTATTCCTTGCCGTCATGGCGGAACGTGACCGAACGGACAGCGCCGCCGACGTGATCGAGCCGGCGGACTTCCGCACCGAGGCAGACCGAGACGTCGGGATGCTCGAAGACGTGCATCAACCCGTTGTTGACGGTGAATTTGGCGTCGACCGGGCACAGCCAGCAACGCAGATTGGCACAGCACGAGGTGCGTTGTGATGTCGGCAGCCGCGCCCGCGCGGTTGGCATGACAAAGTGCTGGCCGGGCTGCGCCGCCTTCATCATCCTGTCCGGTGTCGACATGCGATGCGGCGGTTGCGGAAACGGCTTCGAGCGGGGCAGCATCGCCGCCATGTCGGGATCGCCGGAGATCGACATGATGTCTTCCGCGTCGCAATAGAACGGCTCGACGTCGTCATAGCTGATCGGCCAGTCATTGCCGATACCGTAGGTGCTTTTCAGCCGGAAATCATTGGGATGAAATCTTGGCGTCTGCGCGAACCAGCAGTTCGTCCCGCCACCCAGTCCGATCGTGTAGTTCCACGGCTTGTTGGAATTGGTCTTATAGGTCGTTTCGTCTTCGATGTCGGTGTTGACGTTCTGCTCGAGCTGCCATTCATGGGTGTTGTGGCGCCCCCACTCCAGCACCAGAATGCGTGCCTTTCGGCGCTTGGCGAACTCGTGCAGGAAGAAGGCCGAACCGAAGCCGGAACCGATCGCTACGAGATCGAAATGATCCTTGGTGATTTGCTCCGGCTTTACGTCCAGCACCATCGGCTACAACTCCACACAGAAATACGCGCTCAGTCCCAGCGCCCGCAGGCCATGTGCGGACCGGTCTTGCATCCGTCTGCCAGGGCCTGGTCTCATGCCGCCATTCTGCCGATCGAGTGATATTCGATGCCGTGGCGGGCGATGACCTTGGGGTCATAGAGGTTGCGGCCGTCGAAGATGACCGGCGTAATCAGCGCATCCTTCACAGCGTCGAAAGACGGCGCGCGAAAGCTCTTCCATTCCGTGGCGATCAGCAGCGCATCGGCACCGCGCAGCGCCGCCTCCTTGGTGCCGCACAGAAGCAGGTCGTCGCGCAGCCCGTAGATGGCCTGGCATTCCTGCATCGCCTCGGGATCATAGGCCTGCACATTGGCGCCGGCCTTCCAGAGCGCTTCCATCAGGACGCGCGCCGGCGCCTCACGCATGTCGTCGGTGTTGGGCTTGAAGGCCAGGCCCCAGAGCGCAAAGGTCTTGCCTTTGAGGTTGCCCTTGAAATAGCGGTCCACCTTGTCGAAGAGAACCGATTTCTGTGCGTTGTTGCGCTCCTCGACGGCACGCAGCAGCTTGGCGTCGAATTTGACGCCTTCGGCGGTCTTGATCAGCGCCCGCACGTCCTTGGGGAAGCACGAACCGCCATAACCCAGACCCGGATAGATGAAATGGTAGCCGATTCGGGGATCGCTGCCGATGCCCTTGCGGACCTCCTCGATGTCGGCGCCGAGCTGTTCGGCCAAATTGGCCATCTCGTTCATGAAGCTGATCTTGGTCGCCAGCATACAGTTGGCGGCATATTTGGTGAATTCGGCGCTGCGCACGTCCATCACGATCATCTTCTCGTGGTTGCGGTTGAACGGCGCGTAGAGTTCGCGCATCACAGCCTCGGTGTCCTCGCTGTCGGTGCCGACGATGATGCGGTCCGGCTTCATGCAATCGGCGACCGCGGACCCCTCCTTGAGGAACTCGGGATTCGAAGCGACATCGAAAGCCAGGTCCTCGCGGCCTCTTTTCTTCAACGTGTCGGCAATCCTGGCCTTCACCTTTTCGCAGGTGCCGACCGGCACCGTAGACTTGCCGACGACGATCTTGGGTTTGTCCATTTCGCGGCCGATGGTCTCGGCGACGGCCAGCACATATTTGAGATCGGCCGAGCCGTCCTCGCCCGGCGGCGTGCCGACCGCGATCATCTGGATCTCGCCATGCCTGACAGCGGCGGCGGCATCGGTGGTGAACTTGATGCGGCCGGCAGCATGGTTTTCCTTAACGAGGTTTTCCAAACCGGGTTCGAAAATGGGAACCAGGCCCTGGTTGAGCCGCTCGACCTTGGCGGCGTCGATGTCGACGCACACCACCTGATGCCCGACTTCGGCAAGGACCGCAGCCTGCACGAGGCCGACATAGCCAATTCCAAACACCGTCAAATTCATTCGGTTTCATTCCCATGCAAGGCAGCGGACCGTTTTCGGTCCCGCCGGTTCAAATCGACTTTCCCAACTACTTTACACTGCATGCCAGCGATTCCGGAAATTGACAGGGTTCGCCGAGCGCCGTGAAGGCAACCCGCTCGATCTGCAGGGAAAGCTTGCGGCCCGGATCCGCGAACGCTCCCATCCAACCCTTCATCGTATCGCTGCCCCAAAAGCTGAAGAATATCTTCTGTGCATGGCTGGGCAGCTTCGCCGGGTCGGTAATCGTGTTCACCAGCTGGCCGTTGACGTACCATCGCAAGCTGTCCTTCTGCCAGACGAAGGCGTAGTCGTTGAAGGCGTTCTCCGTGCCGCCCGGCACGTCGACCAGCTTCTCGTTCTTGCCCTTGCCCGCGATATAGGCATTGACCTGCACCTTGGAGGTGTCCTTGGTCAGCACCTCGAAGTCGATCTCGTCCCAGGGCTGCTTGTCGCTGGGACCGATATAGGTGAAGAACGCCGCGTTAAGGCCGGAGCCGGTATCGGTCTTCAGCCGTGCCTCATAGGTGCCGTAGCCGAAGCGCTGCTTGGTCTGGATCTCGCCGCAGACGTAGTCGCGATCCTTCAGCGTCTGCTTTTCGAAGCCGAGCGAAAGCACATTATTCGACAGTTCGACCATGCCTTTCGACCAGGTGCAATTCTGATGGCTGCCGTTGTTCCAGCCGTCGGAAACATACCAGCGCGCACGATCGAAGCTTTTGAAATCATCGACGAAGGACGGCGATGTCGGAATGTCCTGGGCGTAGGAAGGGGTTGCCGGGAAACCGCCGAGAGCAGCCAGCAGCAACGCACCGAGCGACCCCAGCCGTCGCCAGGCGGCTTGTCCGGTCCGATATGCGAGAGGCGGCGCGTCAATTGCCGTCGTAGGTTTCGGATTCGACTTCATATCAAACTCACCTTTGCGCTGTGTGTCCCCAACCCAAAGTCGACGTGCGAACCGCTCCTGAACGGGCCAACCTTGACCTTCCCTGTGACCCTCTCGATTGCTTCCCGCCTTGCATCAAATCTGTTGCAACAGTTCCGAGCCTTCACGTTTCAACCTCTGCCGGCGCCTGCCGGCCAGGCGAATTCCGCCGAGGCGGCGGCCGAATCGGCGTCCTCGTCGAAGACCATATCCAGCGAATGACGGAGCTCTTTCATCATGCCGTCCTGGCGCGACAGCGCTGCAATGCGGCGTTCGCAATTCAGGATTGACTGTGTCAGTGCGCTGACTTCCGAAGACCGCTTGTCGGAAGCTGAGCCGTTCTCCATGGCTTCGACCAGGAAGGCGGCGTTGGTCGACGTTGTCCGGTAGCGATTCTCAAGCCCGGTTCTTTCGGCCTCGATCTCGGCCGCAATTTGTTCGAACAGCTTTGCCAGACGATCAAGACGTGAAACATCGGCCTGCCGGTCGCGGGCCGGATCCCTTGATCTGAAACCGAATATCGAGGCCATGGGCTCAGGTTCCTGTCATCGCCGGCTTGTGGGCCGGGCTTCTGGCCGATCCCCGCAGCCGGGGCTCAAAAACTCGCCTTGCATTGTCCTGCTCCTCTGAAGGAGAGACATCGGACCAATCCGATCGGGGGCCAGTTCGGCTGGTCGTCCAATATGCTGCACCGCAACATAGACTGCCATCGTCGGAGCCGCGAGGCAACCACCCAATTCGTAAACTCATAAATCCAGCCGAAATGGTTTGCGTGATGACGTGTCGCGAGCGGACAAACCGCAGGCCTCGGGCCTCGCTCTCAGCGTTCCTTGCCCATGCTGGTTCCAGCCATCAGAAAGCGCCGCGGCGGCACAGGCTTTTGGCTGGACATAAGGCCGACGCGACGAAACAGCGCCTCGAGCTTGTCGGAAGCCACGCCCTGGACGATGGGGACGAGGTTGGACAGGCTGGCGAAAGCGTAAGCCGCGGCCGATGCCAGCCCCCGCTCAGCCTTGACGTCAAGGAAATTGCGCAGCCGATATTTGTCGCGCACGTGCCGTTCATGCCGCCGCAGCACCGCCTTCGAGCCTTCCGGCAGACTGTCGATCGCCAGCAGCGCCAGATCCGCATCGGCCAAACGCTTCAGGTCCTGAGTCTTGTGGCGGCCGCTCAAAGAATCGGCGCGGACGACGGCGCCGTAGCCGCAGGAGCGAATGACCTTGAACCGCGCCCCGCATGCGACTGCGCGGGCGTAGAGTTCATAGTCCTCGCCCAGCCGCAGGCTCTCGTCGTAGCTCAACCCGTGGCGGTGGAGGAAGGCACGGCTTATCACCGGCTTCAAGAAGCCCAGTTCGCCCCTCTGCACGCGGCGCCTGGAGATGTTGCCTTCGACGAAGCGCTCGAAATCGAGGAATTCCGGATCGGCGGCAAATTGCGGCGCGACGATTTTCGTCGCGTCGCCCGTCGCATCATCCCTGATCAGCATGATGTTGTCGGCTGCGAAATCCCAATCGGCCCCGGCAAACAGGTTGCGAAACCGGCCTTCGAGGAAAAAATCGTCGGCATCAAGAATGCTGATGAACGGCGATTTCGAGCCGGCGATGGCTGCGTTGCGGGCAAAGGAGGGGCCGCGATTGACATCGAGGCGCATCACGGAGAGCCGCCCGCTGCCATCATCGGCGGATCGTGCGACATCGGCGGTGTCGTCGGTAGAGGCATCATCGACAACGACGACCTCCGCCACTTCCGGTTCGCGCAACGCGGATGCGATGGCGACGGCGATTGTCGCTGCGGCGTTTTTTGCCGCGATGATCACGCAGACCTCGAATTTCGTCATCGACATGGATTTGCCTCTCGTACAG